>WQUY01000037.1 GCA_009781855.1 Oscillospiraceae bacterium
CCGGGTGTCTGACGAGGTGCAGACGGCATACGGCTCCATCAGAAGAAAGACGGCGCAGGGATATGGGATTACAAAGACCAAGATGGAGTATGAAGATATTGCGAAGATTGCACGAGAAAATGGCCTGTCTTTTGCTCAGGTGATGGATGAGCCATCATGCTAAATAAGCTGGCGGGAGTAGAGTAGTTTGCAGAACTGAAAAGCCTAGAAATCTTGGGTTTGCAATGGGTTTGCTGGGTTGAACTTTGGGGAAACTTGTGGTATAATCGGCAGACTGATATACCACAGCGACAGTTTATATTTGGCAAAATCGAAAGCGAGGAAATAAATGATCACTTCACAACAACGTGCCAAATTGCGTGCCATAGCCAACAGCTATGACACCATTTTTCAAATAGGAAAGTCCGGTATATGTGCTGAAACTGTAACGCAAACAGATGAAGCACTTAAAGCACGCGAACTCATTAAATTGCGTGTGCTTAAATCATCGCCGGATACTGCACGCGAAGCAGCGACAGAACTTGCGGAAAAAACACAATCTGATATTGTTCAGGTTATTGGTGGGCGCTTTGTTCTTTATCGACGAAATAAAAAGAACCCCAAGATTGAGATATAAGCTGACGGGAGTTCGACTCCTATCAACTTATGAATGTCTGCGATTTAAAAATTTCAAATCATAGAAAAACAATACATGAAGCAAATGCCTCATATTTTTTCTATCTGACACAGGTGCAAAGAAAACGAATGGCTAGAGCAAATATAAAATTCCCCAGACCTATAGAATACTAAAATTGTCGCCATATATTGTATTTGTACGTCAAAGTGCAAATGCAGTTGATGGTTTCGCCATGTGCATTCAATGCGCTCAGTTTTGGCAAAATGCATTGCAGTTTATAAAAATCATATCAAAAGTGCTGATTTGTTTGACATTTCAGCACTTTTGTGCTTCTATATTATGAAATATTTCATGCACAAACTTGCAAAAATGGTTGACGCTGACTGTTATAAAACTTTGCTTTACTCAGAACATACAGATTGCGGATGGTTGATATGTTTTTTAGCGCATAGTTTTTGACAAAAGCTTCACCAAATTAAAGGAGGATATTTCATGTTTAAAACAGCTAAAAATCTACTCATTATTATTGCAGTCCTGGCTCTGGCGTTTTCCGTTGTCGCGTGCAATGGCGGCGGAAGTGATGATGGTACAGGCCCGATTAATTTGGGCGTTTTACTTCCTATTTCGGGGGCGCAAGCGTATTTCGGTAATGACATGAACAACGCATTTATACTTGCAGTTGAGCAAATAAATGAGGCCGGTGGCCTTTTGGGTAGGGAAGTCAATTTGCTTCCTGTCGCTGATGATGGCTGCGACCCTATGATGGCGGCTCAGGCGGCGACACGAATCACGTCTTCCGATGCTCATTTTGTTGTAGGTGGCTTCTGTTCAGGTGCAACTATTGCTGCACTTCAAGAATTCTATGACAACGACATGATTATGGTTATCTCTGCCTCGAACTCCACCAGAATTACAGATTTGAATCTGAATCAGTCGTTTATGATAAACAGTCCAGCCACTCATCAAGTGGACAAGCTGGTTGATCTTGTACATCACCTAGGTGTCACTGATGTGGCTGTAATTCATCAGGGCGATGACTTCACACAAAATTTGTCGGACATCTCCAACGTCAAACTGCCTGAGGCAAACATCAATATTGTTACAACTCAGGTTATGGAAATCGGCGCTCCCGATGTTTCCGCAATTGTTACTGCAATCAGACATGCCGGTGCGGATCTTGTTTTCTGGGCGGGTTACTTTGCAGATGGTGGCAATATGGTCAGACAACTTCGCCAAGGTGGTTTTGAGGGTTATATAGTGGCTGCAGATGGCTCTTCTTCAATAGAATTTATTCCTGCAACCGGCCCAGCAGGTCACGGTGTAATGGTGCTATCCACACCTAATGCACAGCTTGCTGCAGGTGGAGCAAGCTTTGATGAGGCATTTATCGAAAGATTTGGAATGTCTTCAGGCTCATATGCCGCGCACGCTTATGACACAATCATGCTGCTCAGAACCGCTATTGAAAATGCGGGAACAACTGACTTTGAAGCAGTACGTCAGGCGCTTCAAGATATAGAATATAGAGGTATCACGGGTCTCATCTCGTTCACCCCCGAACGTGAGATTCGTTACTCTAATTTCCTTGTTCTTCAAATCTGGGATGGTGAGTATCGCCTCCTTCCGGGACTCTAAAGTTAAGCTGCCGTCAGGCGATGCGGTTCGATTCCTGGTAGCTTTAAATTAAATTCACAATGCATAATGCTGGATTTTCCGCCATGCTACACAATAGTATGACGGAAAAACAGCTATATGCAAACATTAAGTCAGGTGGTGAAAACAGTTTGTTTACAACATACGAAATCATTTTCCAGCAATTGATAAATGGTCTGATTCAAGGCTCATTTTATGCTCTGGTGGCACTCGGTTTTTCTATGGTTTACGGTATAATCAAGTTGATCAATTTTGCACATGGTGATATTTATATGACCGGTGCTTTTATATCATTTGTTGCATTTAGTATCATCGCTTCATTCTCAGAGGGTGTTGTTGGGGTTGTTTTGGCGGTTATTGCATCCATGCTGTTGTGTGCGGCGATAGGGTTTTCAATTCAAAGAATCGCATACAAGCCTCTGTTTGATGCCCCACGCCTTTCGCTCCTAATCACAGCGGTCGGGGTATCTTTGATTTTGCAAAACACCGTCATGGTGATCACAAATGGCCAGTTCATGTTCTTTCATAGCGCCATAGACAATATGGCGGGCGTACGGTTTGGGGAGAATATAGGCATAAGTTTCCTTGAAATCGCTATGATGCTCATAACTGCTGTGCTCATGATAATTCTCACACTGTTTATCAGCAAAACAATGTGGGGCAAAGCAATGCGAGCCATATCCACCGACAAAGATGCTTGTCGGCTGATGGGCATAAATGTGAGCAAGGTAATCGGGCTAACTTTTATGATTGGTTCTGCTTTGGCTGCAATTGCAGGCGGCATGGCCGTTATTTACTATGGTCAAGTCCATTTTTTCATGGGATATATCATTGGAATGAAAGCATTCACCGCAGCGGTAATCGGCGGCATAGGCTCAATACCGGGAGCTATGGTGGGAGGCCTATTGTTGGGGCTTTTGGAAGCCGCCGGAACACAGCTCATCGGCTCGGAATGGAAAGATGTTTTTGCTTTCGGCATACTTATAGCAATGCTTATATTCAGACCAAACGGCATTTTTGGAAAAACCACGATAGAAAGGATGTAGATTATGGAAAAGCAAAAATCAAAGTTTATTGTTAACTCAAAAAAACTTGGGTTTTTCGGTGACGTTGTAGAAAAATGCTATGTCCTTTTGGATAATAAGAAAGTTAAATGGATGGTGTTTGCTGCGATTCTTGCTCTGGCAATACTCTTTCCACTCATAAGCACAAACTATTGGATTAGTGTTATGCAAAATGCCATGTTCTTCATGCTGCTAGCACTTGGGCTGAATATCATAGTCGGTTATACTGGTATCTGTAACTTCGGGTTTGCAGCACACTTTGCCATAGGTGCATATGTTACAGCGATTTTGATTAGAACTTTTGAGTGGAACTTTTGGCTCACTTTGCCGATTTCTTTGGTTGCATCAATCATAGTTGCTTGCATAGTCGCTGGGCCAACATTAAGGCTCAGAAGCGATTATCTGGCAATTGTAACGCTTGGCTTCGGAGAAATCGTCAGAATTACTGCCAGGAATTTGCAAATAACGGGCGCGGCTTCTGGCCTGAGTGGCATATCCAGACCAGAATTATTTGGAATACACCTGACAACAATCTCGCATTGGTACTATGTGTTTTTAGCGTTGGTTGTGCTGTATATAATAATTTCTAACAGGATTAAAAACTCCAGATTTGGACGTGCGCTTGAGTATATCCGTGAGGATGAAGATGCCGCTATGGCTATGGGGGTAAACACCGCCAAATTCAAACTGTTTGCTTTCATAGTAGGTGCAGTTATGGGCGGTCTTGCAGGCAGTTTCTTTACTGTGAGGATGGGTGCAATTTCGCCGCAATCATTCCAATTTATCATGAGTGCAAATATATTGCTGGCTGTTGTTTTGGGCGGCATGGGCAAAATACCAGGCGTGCTTATAGGCGCAGCATTTATTGCCATTTTTCCGGAACTCTTTCGAGACATACCTTTTATCGGGACTGCTCGAATGTTGTTTTTCGGAATACTGCTCGTTGTTGTAATGATTAAAAGACCACAGGGGTTGTGGCCAGAGAGAAGAAGGTAGGTGATACCATGGCATTAATGGAAGTCAAGGATTTATCCATGCGTTTCGGTGGCATAATTGCTGTTGATGACTTGAGTTTTGAAGTCGAAGAAGGTTCTATTACTGCACTCATAGGGCCAAACGGCGCAGGAAAAACTTCGGCGTTTAACTGCCTGACCGGGTTTTACAGGCCTACATCCGGTTCGATATACTACAAGGGCGAGCCTTTGGTCGGGTTGAAGCCTTACCAGATAACTTATAAAAAAGTTTTGCGAACATTTCAAAATGTGCGGTTATTTAAAAATATGACTGTGTTGGAAAATGTAAAAAGCGGTGCGCACAGCATCAGCAGTCAGTTTGTATTGGGTGCATTGTTGCGTACTAAAGCGCAGCGAAAAGAAGAAAAAGAGATATTGGAAAATGCCTTGAGTTGCTTGGAATTTATTGGGATATCAGATTTGAAAGATAAAGTCGTCAAGAACCTGAGCTATGGTAATCAGCGTCGTGTTGAATGGGCAAGGGCATTGGCTGCAAAGCCTGAGTTGCTGTTGCTTGATGAACCGGCTGCTGGACTTAATGCAGAAGAAAAAGAAAATCTGATTGATTTGATTCGTCGTTTCAGAGAAGAGCTTGGTATCACTGTATTTTTGATTGAGCATGATATGAGCCTTGTTATGAAAGTATCGGAAAAAATAACTGTTCTGAATTTCGGCAAGAAGATTGCAGAAGGCACACCAGCTGAGGTGCAGGCAAATCCTTTGGTAATTGATGCATATTTGGGCACCGATGATGACAAGGAGGGTTCGGCATGGCTGAAGTAATTTTAAAAGTTGAGAATCTTCAGGCGCACTACGGAAAAATTGCTGCGCTTGATGGAATAAGCTTTGAGGTTGGCTCAGATCAAATAGTGACGTTGCTGGGCAGCAACGGAGCAGGGAAGAGCACTACGCTTAAAACGATTTCTGGCCTGATGAGCGCGTCAGCGGGAAAAGTTACTTTCTTTGGCGAGGACATTACAAAGTTGCACTCACATGAAATAGTGCAAAGAGGGATGATCCATTTGCCGGAGGGCCGCCGCATCTTTAAAGACTTGACTGTTTTGGAAAATCTTGAACTAGGTTCTTTTACGCTTAAAGATGATGCTGAGCGAAAAAGGCGCATCAAAGATGTTTTTGATCGATTTCCGCGTTTGGGCGAACGTCAAAAACAATTGGGGGGCACTTTGTCAGGTGGCGAACAGCAAATGCTGGCTATCGGCAGAGGGCTTATGGCTAAACCAAAGCTCTTGCTTATGGATGAGCCGTCTATGGGTATAGCCCCTTTGATTGTTAAAGATATTTCAAATATCATCCGCAAACTTCACGCCGAGGGTACTCCGATACTGCTTGTAGAACAAAACTCTAAAATGGCACTGGGTTTGGCTGACTATGGTTATGTTCTTGATACCGGAAAAATTGTGCTGGAAGGCAAGGGGTCGGATTTAATCAATGATGAGAATGTGACCAAGGCCTATCTTGGAGTTGGTGAAAGCTAAACTCCCAAATCGCAAGAGGATATGCTATGAAAACTAAAGGCTCCATTTTGGTTATGATTATTGCCGCGGCCATTATGATACCTGTGTTAATGGCTGGGTGTACTTCAGCTGAACCCGAAGCTCCAGCTGGCTATACAAACGGTGAAGCTGCATCCGGAAATTCAGCAGACGCTTTGCGCTTTAAAGAGGAACATGAGGTTTACAATGGGCAGCTCAGAGATAACGGTGAGCCGCATCTTGATATCTATATTCCGGCAAATAATCGTGTTGTCTATTTGGAGTTTGATGCGCTAATGGATTTTATAGATTCCGGAACAGGTGTGTTTTTCTTCAGCCGACCGACCTGTCCTTGGTGCAGGGTTTTGCTGCCGACATTTCTGGAGGTTGCAGAAGTTGCCGGCATGTATATTTATTATTATGATATTGACTATGACCGTGAAGCGCATAATCAAAACTATGTGCGTATACTTGAAGCGTTGCATAACTATCTACCGGTTGATGACCGTAGCCAATCACCGGATGAACCTGATTTTGACGAAAATCTCAAACGTGTAACGGTTCCGCATTTGTTTTTCATGCAAGACGGTCAGGTTATAAACGAAGTTATGATGAACCGCCATCCTTTACTGGTAGATGAAGACATGGCCGGCCTTTATAGTTTCCTTTTAGAAATGTTCCGCTCTATCCCTATGGCAGCTCGAGACTTGCCTTGCATTGAGGATTGTTAATAAAACAAGAGTACTGCCTGAGCACACTGAAAAGTAATCTCAAGCAGTACTTTTTTGACACTAAAAGCTTTATTGCAGATTCAGTCGTCGCTTTAGCATATACCGTGTGACTAAGTAAAATAACGCACAAAGTATTGCAGTAAAGACTATTGTTATCCAAGTGTAGATTTGAATACCGGAGAAAGCAGTAAGACTATGTATATAAGATTCAAAGTCCATTATGAGATGAGACCGAATAGCAAGCACCATGATTATAGTCATTATTATCTGCAATACAGTTGTTATCCCTATAAATGCTCCAAATGATACTAAAGCACGATACTTATTCACCAACATACTCAGTGCCATACAGGCGTAGAGCATCAGTGTATTTGCAAGCGAACCCAAAACAAGCATCAAACCGAATTGAAATATCAACAGCGTTATCTGATGAGATGTAAAAGGTATTTGAGAGAACATATACCTGATACCGTTGTGGATGCTTGAAAGGTCAATGTCGGAAATAGCCATTATCAGTATGGCTACTGTAACCACCACAGCACTGGCAAAACCCCAAATCGTTGCAACAAACAATTTGCTTAGAATCAGATTATCCGGCCCTGTAGGTAAGGTCATCATCAGATAGCCCTCGTTTGTCAAAAGATTTGTCCAAAACCGCTGCAAAGTGAGTATCAGGACAATTACGGCGATACCGACCATCAGTATCACTGAGACTGCAATGCCTATACCTGCAGATACTCTAAATCCAAAATGCCCCAGGATACTGTTGACTATTGAGACCAGGAGTAGTGCACCAAACAGTGGAATAAACACTCGCCCCATCGCCAAAAATTCGTATTTCATAAGTTTTCCTAACATCTGAATACCTCCCTGAAATAAGCATCAACTGACATGCCGTGATTTTCTCTTAAGTCGTCCACAGATGAGCTGAGGGCGATTTCGCCATTTTTGAGGAAAATTACATCGTCAAGTACTTGCTCAATGTCGTATATGAGATGTGTCGAAATAACAACTGAAGCGTCCGGATTATAGTTTTTGATTATCGTGTTTAATATATAATCTCTGGCTGCTGGGTCAACTCCGCCAATCGGCTCATCCAAAAGATATAATTTGGCTTCGCGTGCCATAACAAGAATAAGCTGAACTTTTTCTTTCGTTCCTTTTGAAAGTGACCTGAGTGCGTCTTTTTCGCTTATCCCGAGGTTTCTTAACATATCTTGCGCTTTATCTAAGTTAAAATCGCTATAAAAGTCTTTAAAGAATGAAAGCATGTGCGAAACCTTCATCCAACTGTTGAGATATGTGGCTTCAGGTAGAAATGACACAATAGCCTTGGTTTCCGGGCCGGGGCTCATACCGTTTATCAGAGCCTGTCCTGATGTTGGGGTTAGAAGGCCAGTACAGATTTTTATAAGGGTCGTCTTGCCGCTTCCATTTGGGCCGAGAAGTCCTACGATCCTGCCTGGCTCTATCGTTAAATTAATGCCGTTTAGCGCGACCTTGCTGCCATACGATTTTCTTAATTCATTACAGTTGAGTATCGCCACGTTCTTCCACCTCCTCTATTTTTGTTAACATTGCGTTGGTTTCATCTTTGCTATATCCGATTGCCGCCATTTTGCTGACAAACTCATCAACTAGCTTAAGGGCCATTTCAGTTTTGATTTTTTCAATCATTTCAGACTCCTCTGTAACAAATCTTCCGCTGGTTCTTTGGGCATAAACCAACATTTCTCTTTCAAGTTCCGCTAAAGCCCGTTGCACTGTGTTCGGGTTGACAGATGCGTCTTCTGCCAGGTCGCGTACTGCGGGCAGTTTTCCGCCGGGCGGATATTGTCCTGACACGATTGCGAGTTTTAGTTGTTCCTGGAGTTGAATGTATATTGGTCTGTCGGGTTCAAATCTCCACGTCATGTTACCACCTCCTATTTAGTTTGGTTGTTGCATTAATCACTTAGTGTGTCAACACAATAATACAAATTTTCCGGTTTGTCAAGCTTTTTTTCAACAATGACAAATCGTAACCACTAAGCTACTACAATTCACAGGCAAATAGGAAACAAGTGGTATGACACGGTTTTTTCGCGTAAATAGGGCAACAAGACCCGTACTAGCGAAAAAATCGAGGCATCCGGGCAGAGTTTGAGTAATTTTTGAACAGTAGCAACTCCCCTCGATTCGACTCCTGTCAGCATAGCGCAACCTTGACAAAAGTTTTTCCGACAACTATACTCAGTGATAAAAAGGAGGAGCCTTTATGAAACTATTTAATACTTTAACCATGAAAAAGGATGAGTTTGTGCCGCTTGTGCCAGGAAAGGTAACGATGTACGCTTGCGGCCCTACTGTTTATAATTATTTTCATGTTGGTAATGCCAGGCCGCTTATAATGTTTGATGTTTTGCGTCGGTACTTAGAATATCGAGGCAATGAAGTTACCTTTATCCAGAATTTCACTGATATTGACGACAAAATTATCAACCGTGCCAACGAAGAGGGTCTCAGCAACACCGATATTTCGGAGAAATATATTCAGGAATATTGGACAGATGCACATGGCCTTGGGGTGCGTGACGCGACAATACATCCCAAAGCTACAGAAAATGTCGATGAAATCATAGCTATGATTTCAAAGCTGATTGCAAACGGTTTTGCGTATCAAAGCGGCAGTGATGTTTATTACAGAACCGCAAAATTTCCTGAGTATGGTAAGTTATCACGACAACCGCTTGAAGAGCTTCAGGCAGGTGCTCGTGTAGATGTAACTGAGGTCAAGGAAAACCCAATGGATTTTGCGCTTTGGAAAGGTGCAAAACCGAGTGAGCCGTTTTGGGATTCTCCATGGGGGCAGGGTCGCCCAGGCTGGCATATCGAATGCTCTGCAATGGCAAGCCGGTATCTTGGGGATACGATTGACATTCATTGCGGGGGGCAGGACCTGACTTTTCCGCATCATGAAAACGAGATCGCACAATCGGAGGGTTGCAGTGGCAAGCAATTTGTGCGCTATTGGGTGCATAATGGTTTTATCAGCGTAGACAGCAAAAAAATGTCAAAATCCCTCGGCAACTTTTTCACTGTTCGTGAGGCTGCCGAGGCTTATGGGTATGAGAATATTCGGATGTTTATGCTCATGAGTCATTATAGAAGTCCGCTCAATTATTCTGGAGCAATTCTATTGCAGGCAAAAAGTGCGCTTGAGAGACTTAAAACCGCAAAGAGCAATCTTGAGTTTATCGCCGAAAATGGCTCTGATAAGCTGAGTGCTGTAGAGTCTGAGCTTATAGAGACTCTACCTAACTTCAAAAAGCGGTTTGTTGAGGCCATGGATGATGATTTTAATACTGCTGATGCTATTGCTGTAATTTTTGAATTGGTTCGGGAGAGCAATACCGTTGCTGCGTGTGAGGCTCCATCTCAGGAGTTTGCCCGATCTGTATTGGCTATCCTCCACGAGTTTGATGGTGTTTTGGGCTTGTTTTATACTCAGGTCGATGATGCAGGATTGGATACGGAAGTTGAGGCATTGATTCAAGCAAGACAATCTGCCAGAAGTGAGAAAAATTGGGCAGAGGCAGATAGGATTCGCGACCAGCTCAGTGCAATGGGCATTGTTTTGGAGGATACTCCGCAAGGTGTGAAGTGGAGAATTGAGCATTAAGAATTAAGCATTGAGGATGCAGCGTATCGTTGCATCCTCAATGCTTAAGCTGGTGGGAGTTCGACTCCCACGTTCTTCAGCACCTTATTCATCCAGCTTGAGTACCGCCATAAACGCTTCTTGCGGAACTTCGACAGAACCCAGGCTTCTCATGCGCTTTTTGCCTTCTTTTTGCTTTTCGAGCAGCTTCTTCTTTCGTGAGATATCGCCTCCGTAACATTTTGCCAATACATCTTTGCGAAGCGCCCTGATGGTTTCTCTGGCAATGATTTTACCGCCGATCGCTGCTTGCACAGGTACTTCGAAGAGCTGCCGCGGAATATTCCCTTTGAGTTTTTCAACAATTTTTCTTCCGCGCTCGTATGCTTTGTCTTTGTGTACGATAAATGACAATGCATCGACAATTTCACCCTTGAGCAATATATCCAGCCTTACCAGATTCGAAGCACGATACCCCTGGAAGTCGTAGTCTAGCGATGCATAACCTCGACTTCTTGATTTGAGCGCATCGAAAAAGTCGTATATGACCTCGTTTAGCGGCAAATCATAACGCAGCTCAACGCGTGCGGAATCCAGATAAACCATCTCTTTATACTCACCGCGCCTGTCTTGACACAAATCCATGAGGTTTCCGACATATTCCGGCGGACATATTATTGAAGCATTTATAAAAGGTTCTTCTGCCATTTCGATAAGAGATGGGTCGGGATAATTGAGTGGATTGTCAACATATGAGACTTCGCCGTCAGATTTTGTGATGCGATAAATAACGCTGGGTGCCGTCATAATCAAATCCAGGTTATATTCACGCTCCAAACGTTCGCCTATTATTTCCAAATGCAGTAGCCCCAAAAATCCGCATCGAAAGCCAAAACCTAAAGCAGCAGATGATTCTGGTTCGTATGTGAGTGCCGCATCATTGAGTTTGAGCTTTTCAAGGGCATCACGCAGGTCGGGATATTTTGCACCATCGGATGTGTACAATCCCGAATAAACCATAGACTGCACTTTTTTGTATCCGGGCAGGGGATCTGATGACGCATCCTCGGCAGTTGTGATGGTGTCTCCAACTGTCGTATCGGCGACATTTTTTATGCTCGCAGTCAGATAGCCGACATCGCCCGCGGATAAAACATCGCATGGTTCCATACCTACCGGGCGCATATGCCCAATTTCTACGACACGGTATTTTGCTCCATTTGCCATCATTTTGATTTCCGTGTCGCGCTCTATTTTTCCGTCCATGACCCTAAAATATACAATAACGCCTTTGTATGCATCATACTGGCTGTCGAAAATCAGCGCTCTGAGCGGTGCATTAATATCTCCTTTAGGGGAGGGGATATCGGAAACAATCCGTTCGAGGACTTCTTCAATGCCGATGCCGCGCTTTGCCGAAATCTCAGGGGCATCCTCGGCAGGTATGCCAATGATATCTTCGACTTCCTTTTTTACGCGCCCTGGGTCAGCGGCTGGCAAGTCTATTTTGTTGATGACCGGCAAAATTTCAAGATTATGGTCGAGCGCAAGGTATGTGTTTGCAAGTGTCTGCGCTTCAACGCCCTGAGCTGCATCTACGACAAGAATTGCGCCCTCACATGCCGCAAGTGAGCGTGAGACTTCATAGTTAAAGTCCACATGTCCCGGTGTGTCAATCAGATTAAGTGAATACTGCTGGCCATCCCGAGCGTTATATGTCAAACTGACAGCGCGGGCTTTGATGGTTATGCCTCGTTCGCGCTCCAAATCCATATTGTCCAGTATCTGCTCTTCCATGTCCCTGGCATCAATTGCACCACATTTCTCAAGCAGGCGATCTGCCAGTGTTGATTTGCCATGGTCAATATGAGCTATTATTGAAAAGTTGCGAATATTAGCTTGCATTTTTTACATTCCTTCCGCAGCTAAGTAATTAGAGTAGTTTCTTTAGTTTTGAAATATATCCCATCTCAGTTTGCTTTAGTTCGTGCATCTCTGACAGAATATCTACTATCGTTTTTTTAAAGTCAACAGATTCATCAACACGCGACTTGGTGCGCCCAAGAATATAATCGGCGGTAACATCATAATAATTGCACGCCTTAACAACAAATTCGAGTTTTGGTTCACGTGCATCATTTTCATAATGCGACAACAACGCCTGTGAAATGCCCAGGTCTGCTGCTGCATTACGCTGGCTTAGTCCTTTTTCTCGCCGCAAGCCGCTTAGTGTTTCCGAAAAAATAGACTTCATCAGTAGACTCTCTTTTCTAAAGTTGAAAGTTTAGAGATTACCTCTAAAACCCTCTTTATAATACAGTTGGTATAGTATACAGTCAAACCGAGGTTTTGTAAACAGTTGCGTTTGATTTACGAAAATTTCGCATCAAATTCATATTGACAAGCTATATGCTGTTTGATACCATCTATAATGTAAGAAAAAGAATGATGGTAATTTAGCCCCTTGTACATTGCAGCAAAGGGGTACTAAAATATACAATCTGAACAGGAGGAATAAAATGTCAGGATTTTTTGACAAAGTTACAAGTGAAATCAACAAGGGTATAGCAACTGTTGGGGCGAACTCCAAGGCCGTAATGGAAAAAGCCAAGGTTAAGTCTGCAATATCGAATTTCGAAACAGAGCGCAATCAATTGTTCCATTTGCTGGGGCAGAAAGTGCACGAGCTACACAAGTCAGGCAACGAAATTTCCAGCGATGATGGAGTCTTGAGTTTTGTTGCGGAAATCGACAAACGCACTGAACTGATTGCACAGCAAAATGAACAACTCAAACGCATTGAGGAAGAACTTTCTATGGTCACAAAAGGCACCACAGGCTCCTCACAAGACAACTCGGTATGCAAGTGTGGCAGTGCGAATGCAGAAGGGTCTAGGTTTTGTACACATTGCGGTTCACCGCTATAAATAGAAATAAAAGTATCCCTTTTAAAACCACGCAGCAAATCCCTCAGACTTTCGGATGGGATTTGCTGCGTGGTTTTAAAAGCTACCATAGGTTTTGCTATCTATCCACACATATCTATAATCACTTGCGTAAACATTTTTGCGCTGATGAGCAGCTGGTCTACAGTCATAAACTCATTTGGCCCATGTGCATTATAGTTGACTCCAGGGAAGCCACAGCCGAACACGACTCCGCCGGGTATGTCGTGCACATATGTTTGCCCACCCATTGTCAAACACCCCGGTTCATTACCGGTATATTCTTCATATATTTTAAGCAGCGTCTGAACGAATTTGCCATCTTCAGGTGTATGGTGACATTGCGAGATTGTGGATTCTGTGACGCTTATATGCTCATTGGCAAATGCGGATTTTGTTATGCCTGTTATATCAACCTCATCTGCACAAGCAGGTGTTCTGCTGTCAAAGTTTGCTGAGAATTCATATTCTGTAAATCTCAGAACTCCAAAATTGACTGTAAGCTTACCGCTCTTTTTATCACTCATTTCAATTCCGAGCGCACGTCCGTTGTAGTCATTATGTGCAAACAGCCGATTGAGTGAACAGACATAGCCAAAGCTCTTGCTTTGCGCAAAGGGCATTGCCGCAAGCATCTCTATCAGAGCGGTTTGCGCATTATTTCCAAGTTCTGGAGTTGCAGCATGAGTGGCAGTTCCTTCAGCGGAAATCGTCAGCTTTCCATTTTCGCTCTCACCGACAATAAGCGTAGCGCCTGTCTTTTCGGAGTATGCACGGCAGAATGCTTCAACTTCGTTTTTTGCAAAACCTTCAACTTCGGCCTCGGCACGATTGGGAACAATATTTGTCGTTTTGCCACCTGTAATTGAAATAACTCGTGGCAGGACGTCGTCCTTTTCCCATGACGCACCAAAAAAGGGACAGAACCGACCTTTTTCTGTGTTGACAACCGGAAACTCTGCATCAGGCGAAAACACATTCGGAGGTGGAGCATTTTTAGCCAAATACTTCGTCACGTCGTCAAATCCGGTTTCTTCACCAGAGCCGAGAATGAGTCTGACGCCATGTTTGAGATTGGGGCATAATTCACGGGCGCAATACATCGCATACATTGATGCCACAGCTGGGCCTTTGTTGTCAATGATCCCACGCCCGTATATCACACCATCTTTAATAGCCATTTCAAATGGGTCTGTATCCCAGCCTTCGCCTGCTTCGACGATGTCCAAATGTGCCAGAATGCCGAGCAGTGGCGGATTAGGCCCTAAATCACTGGTTAACATGATGTTTTCAAATTCTTGGACGGCAAAGCCTTGCTTCTCAAGCATTGTACCGGCAAGACTCAGCACTTCACGTGATGCAGAGCCATAAGGCGCTCCCGGCTGCTCAGGAGTTTTGACACTGTTAATTGCAATCAACCGTCCAAGATCTTTAAGCATGTCGTTGGTATGCGCCTCATACCATTGATCAATTTTATCCCGATATGCGTTTTTGTTGTTATTCATAAGTCAAGTTTCTCCTTAATAATAATATCATGTGGAGTGGGAGTGAAAAGTATATTACAGAAGCCACGTCATGCGATGTAGGGGAGATGCTAAAGCTGGCGGGAGTCAAAACCGATGGGCGTTTGGCTCCTGTCAGCTAAATTTCATAAATCGCCTGAATACCCTTATAGGTCATATAGCAATCGAGTTTGCTCACGATTTCGTATGGTGCGTGCATGGATAATACCGGAACTCCGGCGTCTATAGTCGCTATATTTCGGTTTGCCATAAACTTTGCCACAGTGCCTCCGCCGCCCTGGTCAACCTTGCCCAGCGTTGTTATTTGCCATACGACGCCCTTTGCTTCAAACAATGCTCTGAGTTTTGCGACCACCTCGGCCGAGGCATCACTGGAACCGCACTTGCCGTGTGCGCCGGTATATTTGAGTATGCCAATACCGTAGCTCAATTTTGCATTGTTTTGCTTCTCGCTGACCTCCGGGAAGTTGGGGTCAAATGCGTTACAAACGTCTCCGGATAGACAAAACGATGCTTTGAAGCAATCACGCAGCTTGACTCCGTGTGGCTCACAGAGTTCTTCCATAAAATCTTCGAAAACAGCCGATTGCATTCCGGAAACACCATCGGAGCCAATTTCTTCTTTGTCAACAAGTACACAAACTGCTGTTTTGGCTGGTGTGTCAAGCTCCAAAATTGCTTTGAGCGCAGCAAATGAGCAAGAACGGTTGTCATGTCCATAGGCACCAATCATGGAGCGATCGAAACCGACATCACGAGCACACATCGCCGGCACTGCTTCTATTTCGGCAGAGATAAAATCTTCTTCAGTGATGCCGTATCGTTCATTGAGAATTTTCATAACTGCAAGCTTTAAGCGGTCTTTATCCTTTTCTTCACCTGCCGGGCGACTGCCAATCAGGATGTTCAGGCTCTCACCGGAAAATGCTTCTCCAAGCGTTTTCTTTTCCTGATCTTTGCTCAGATGTGGCAGAAGGTCTGTAATCATAAAAATCGGGTCTTTTTCATCTTTGCCAATCACGATATCGACGGCGGTTCCGTCTTTTTTGATTACAACACCGTGTAATGCGAGGGGCAGAGCGACCCACTGATATTTTTTGACGCCACCGTAATAATGTGTTTTGAAAAAGGCCATTTCGCCATCTTCGTAAAGCGGCACTTGTTTCAGGTCAAGTCTGGGTGCATCGACATGCGCAGCAGCAATATTCACGCCCTGATCCAGTGACTTTTTGCCAATCACAGCCAGAATTACAGCTTTTCCGCCAATGTCCATATAAACCTTAGCGCCGGGCGTTAACTTCTTGCCACGCTCAAGTGGCACAAAACCATTATTTTCAGCCAATTTTATCGCTTCTTTGACACACTCGCGCTCAGTCTTGCCATTGTCAAGAAATCGCTTGTATTCCTCACAATAAGCCTCGGCCACAGTCATATCTTCTTCGCTCATCGTGTCGAATATGTTCTTTCTTGTGTATAAAAGCTCGTCTTTATCAGGCATTTGTAAGCCCTCCAGATTCATATTTGCAGCAGCTTAAAAAAGAAGTCCTTGCAAACTTGCTCAAATTCTGCTTCAGTTTCGTATTTATTTTCGATTACATAATCACAGTTTTCCTTATAGAAGCTATCCGGCTTCTGGGCATGGATTCTTGTCTCAGCGTGATCATATGTTATAGCGTCACGTTTCATAATACGCGAGATCCGAAGTTCTTTTGGTGCTGTGATAGCCACGGTAACATCGCATCTTTTTGCCCTGCCGCTTTCAACGAGCGCTATCGCATCAATTACAGTTGTTTTTTCGCCTTGCTTTTCCCATTGAGCTATTCGACTTTCAATCTCTGCACCTATATATTTGTGCGTAATCGCGCTGAGGTCACCTAGCGCGATTGGGTCACGAAAGACGATTGCACCTAGTTTTTTGCGATTTATATTCCCATCGGTTAAAACGCCCGCAAATCGTTTTTCAATATCATTTTTTAGTGCAGTGCAGTGCATCAGAAGCTCGTGATATACTGCATCACTATCGATTGTTTTTGCACCAAGTAATTCCAGCGCTTTGAGCGCCGATGTTTTTCCAGCGCCGGTTCCGCCGGTGATTCCTATGGTAAACAATGCGACCACCTTGCTACATTTCCGAAGCTTTCAGCTTCTCTGCTTGGTCAGCCATGACAAGGGCATCAATCACTTCGTCGAGTGCTCCGTTGAGAATCTGCTCCAACTTATAAAGGGTTAGCCCGATTCTATGGTCAGTCACACGCCCCTGAGGATAATTGTATGTTCTGATGCGCTCAGAGCGATCACCCGTTCCTACCTGACTTTTGCGTTCGGCAGCAAGTTCTTCTGTCTGACGACGGCATTCTTCCTCATATAATCGAGATACAAGGATTTTCATTGCTCTATCTTTGTTTTTGTGCTGACTTCTCTCATCTTGGCATTCTACGACGGTTCCGGTTGGCACATGAGTGATGCGTATGGCCGACTCTGTCTTATTGACATGTTGACCGCCCGCTCCGCTGGCTCGGAAGGTATCGATTACCAAATCTGACGGGTTTATCTCAAAATCAACTTCTTCCATTTCGGGCAAGACTGCTACCGTAACAGTACTTGTATGAATGCGGCCTGAAGCCTCGGTTTCCGGAACACGCTGTACACGGTGGACGCCGCTTTCAAATTTGAAGCGTGAATAAGCGCCGTCGCCTTCAATGATGAAGCTGACTTCCTTAATGCCACCGATTTCAGTTTCGTTGATATTTGCGATTTCAGTTTTCCAGCGTTTGGATTCTGCATACATTGAGTACATTCTGTAAAGATTATAAGCAAAAAGCGCGGCTTCATCGCCGCCAGCGCCTCCGCGAATTTCAATAATAACATTCTTGCTATCATTTGGATCGCGAGGCAAAAGCAGAACGCGCAGTTCTTCTTCCATGTGCTCCATCTCTGCCTGTGCAGCTTCGTACTCCTCAGCGGCAATTTCCTTAAATTCGGGATCGCTCATAAGTTCTCTGGCGCCTTCCATATCGCTGCGTGCCTTTTCATACTTGCGGAAAGCATCAACAACAGGTTGTACTTCCTTTTGCTCGCGAGCAAGTTTTGCATATGTCGAAGGGTCGGAATAAACTTCTGGATCCTGCATACGTATTTCCAGAGCTTTATATTTTTCTTCAATAGCAATAAGTTTTTCAATCATGGTCGTGGAGCCTCTTCTCTATCAGGGTGTAATAGGGGAAGCTTACGGGAATCGAACTCCCGTAAGCTTTAGCGTGCCGCACAAGAATCCATTGGTTGATTCGTGTGCGGCGCATCGAACACTTATCCGTATCACGGATGTTATTTTTGCTCAGCTTTCAACTCATCGGACTCCCAGCCCCAAACAAACTCACCGCTGAAAACCCGAGAATTCATGTCATTACTATATTGGCTGATTGCGTTTAGTGGGAATCTCTTTTCCATTGCGTAGAAGAAAACGCCTGTGCCAATTTCTGGCTCAAGTCCTTTAATTTTCTCTATTTCTTCCTGCGTTGCTTTGAGATAGTCGATGGTGTACTTGATTCCGCTGCGGTCAAGTAGGCATCCGACTTTTTGATGTCCCGGAATCACAACTTCAGGCTGGAGTTCTCTTTCAAGCCGCTCAAGCTCAAGAATCCATTCTTCTCGTTGCGCTGATGTAATTTCACATGTAAATGGGTGCGCTTCGTTAAAAATGACATCACTTCCGTATAAGGTTTTAATGGAGGGAATCCAAACCACCGAATTCCATTTTAAATCTCCCATTATATGGTCGATGACCTCTATACGTTCGCCTTCCAGTTCAATAAATTTGTCTTCCAACGGCAATAGGTTCTTACATGGCTGACGGCAAAGATTACCTTCACCTATTATATCGATCCAGTCGTCAAGTTTTTTCTGGTATTGATCGTTGTATAGCGGAACTTCCTCGGGAAGCATGTAGCATTTTGCGTTTGGAAATGCTTTTTCGATTTCTCCAAGACCCCAGTAATGATCGGGATGAAGGTGTGTTGCAAATACTGCTTTTAGCTCGAGTCCGGTTTCAAGGACTTCTGCAATAACCCTGTGGGCATTGGATTTTGTCCACTGGCAATCCACCACGACGCATTCTTTCTGGCCCATAATTATGACTGATGCGACACTAAATCCAGCTTCATCAGCAAAATATACTTTCGTTGCGAGCTTGCCCTGCCCATGGCGGGTGGTAATAACTTCGCTCATTTCGCTCCTCCTGCTTATCGTATTATTTTTAGTGCATAGAGTATATTACAGCAGAATCATTTTGTCCATAAAAAAAAGTGTTGCTTTTTCCGTAATATTCGTGTAGCGTTGAGCTAAGTGATGTCAATAGGCTTTGGTTATTGATATCGTAATGGTCATAATATACATTTACTGCTATAAATTTTAACTTAACAAAGGGGACGAGTATGAGAGACATCTATTTAGTAAGCTGCTGCCGTACAGCAATAGGCAACTTTGGAGGGTCTTTAAAAGATATTCCAGCAGCAAAACTTGGTGAAATCGTAGCAAAAGAGGCTATTGAACGTGCAAAAATAAAGCCCAGTGATTTGGATGAAGTAATATTCGGTTGCGTTTTGACAGCAGGAATCGGACAGAATGTTGCACGCCAAGTATCTATTGGTGCCGGTGTGCCTGTTGAAGTTACCGCTACAACGATTAATCTCGTTTGTGGTTCCGGTATGAAAACAGTTATTGAGGCTGCCCGTACAATTTTGGCCGGTGATGCCGAGATTATCCTTGCAGGCGGTACCGAAAACATGTCGTTGGCTCCGTATGCTATGCCTGCTGCGCGTTATGGTGCGCGAATGGGCAACACCACGATGATAGACACAATGACCAATGATGGATTGACTGATGTCTTTAACAAATACCACATGGGAGTCACCGCAGAAAACATTTGTGATCAATGGAATCTCTCTCGTGAAGAATTAGATGAATTTGCTGCGTCCTCGCAAGAAAAAGCTACAGCGGCAATTGCTGCCGGCAAGTTTGATGATGAGATTGTTGCGGTGCCGGTTAGAGTGAAAAAAGACACTGTTGAGTTTAAAGTTGATGAGTTTCCACGCGCAACAAGTGCTGAGGCGCTTGGAAAATTAAGACCTGCATTCAAGCCTGACGGCGGTCGTGTAACTGCCGGTAATTCATCCGGAATAAATGACGGTGCGGCTGCAATTATTATCGCTTCCGGTGATGCTGTTTCGAAGTTAGGGCTAAAGCCTATGGCAAAACTTGTCTCGTGGGGACAGGGAGGCGTTGAGCCAGAAATCATGGGCATTGGCCCGGTTCCGGCATCAAATCAGGCGCTAAAAAGAGCAGGTCTCACGATTTCGGATATGGATTTGGTCGAAGCAAATGAGGCGTTTGCCGCTCAGGCTGTTGCAGTGGCTCGTGATTTGAGTTTGGATATGGCCAAGGTCAACGTAAATGGCGGCGCTGTTGCTCTTGGGCATCCGATTGGAGCATCCGGTGCGCGTGTCATTGTTACTCTGGTTCATGAGATGCAAAAGCGTGATGCAAAATATGGTCTGGCAACGCTTTGCATAGGCGGCGGCATGGGTGTCGCTACTGTTTGGGAGAAAGTATAGCGTTTGGGTAGGTAATTACATAATATAAACTCCGGGGGCAGAGCAATCTCTACTCCCGGAGTTTTTAAGTTAGTGTGGCTGGCAAGCGTTTGACTCCCGTCAGCTTGTGGTGTTTCTACCAAGGGAAGATTGGAAATGGGAACCGTTCAATCTCAGCCTCTCGTTGCTCAATATCCGGCTCTCTCTGGGTCGTTGGCAATCTTGTAGCGCGTCCCGGTTGCCCCGCAGCAAGGTCCTCATCAAATGTCAACATCATCTCAATATTTTGACCTGCACGCCAAATTTGAACAGCAGTCGTATCTCCGGCACGATATCTTCTCATAGCCGCTCTAAGCGTATCCATACTTGTAACTTGAGATTCGCCCAAGCCGGTGATAATATCTCCAACTTCAAGACCTGCATATGCGGCAGCGGAACCAGGATTGACCTCACGCACGTAAGCTCCAACGACCCAGCCATAGTATTCAGCATGGCCGCGTGTAACGGTCTGTCCTGTAATGCCTATAAGAGGCCTGCCGGCAATATAACCATGTTCAATAAGCCCCGAGGCAATCTCTATGGCATCGTTTATGGGTATTGCAAAACCGATCCCTTCAACATCACCGCGCGATAGCTTCGCTGTAACAATGCCGATTACTTCACCATTGGTGTCGTAGATTGGGCCGCCGGAATTGCCTCTGTTAACAGCAGCGCTAAATTGGAAAGTATTTATAACCTTGCCTTCTACCGTGACATCCCTGTCAAGGGCAGAAACGATGCCGTCGGTCATTGTGTAGACTAGATTTCCAAAGGGATTACCTATTGCAAATATCGTTTGCCCAACACGAACATTGTCGCTGTCGCCCAAAACAGCCGGGGTAAGTCCGCTGGCTTCTATTTTGATAAGGGCGACATCATTACTTTGTTCATAACCTATAACTTCAGCCTCATACTCTGTGCCGTCAACCATCACAACAATGATTGGCAAATTATTGAGTTGGGCAGGTTCGATGACATGGTAGTTTGTAAGAATGTAGCCGTCGGCAGATATAATAAATCCTGTACCTGCAACCGTATTGGTGCTCATATTTCCAAAAACGCCCATAGAAGGAACCTCTGTTTGAATCCCGACAACTTGCGTGAGTGCCATATCATAGATATCTTCAGCAGCCATACCGGCAGTGGAGGAAACCGCTCGCATCATAGGCATTCCATCTTGACTACCAGCGGTACCACCAAGCACAACTTGATTGACTACAGTATGATATCCGGCTCTGATGCGGTATTCCATAACACCGTAAGTCGCTGCAGCACTGACAAGCGCACAAACGACCACCAGGCATAGTGCTCTGAAAAACCCACCGGCTTTGCTTCTTTGCTTTTGCTGCAACGGTTCTGGCTGACCCTCAAATGTATGTCTGCGAGTTTGTCCATTATAGCGACCATTGTTGTATCCCAAATTGGTGTTGATTCCTGGAGTATACATATTGGCCATAGTGTCTTGCGGAGCGCAATATGAAGGTTCTGTATAAAGCGGCTCACGATTTTCGATACGGGGTTCGCCCCGTCTGCGCAGGCTCCATTCCGGTACGCTTTGCTGTTGTGCCGTAGCTTCTTGCGTTGGAGTAGGGCTGCTGATGGATTCCGGAATCTCTGTATATGCTACATCTTGAACAATATCAGGTGCATCTATGGGTGGTATGTAGCCAGATTCCGGCACCTGGTCGTTTTTGCTTTCGTAGTCGTGGGTCATCACGCACCTCCTAGAGTCTGTGGAAATTTAGACCATTCCCATGCTAATCTTTTTATTGTTTTTTATACTACTGGTATTATGTGTCCGCAACATGAATAAAATTGAAATAATTCTTTAATCTATTCATCAAACCAGAAATCTTGATAAAACCGATGGGAGTTCGACTCCCGTCAGCTAAAGTGAAAATAACCCTTGACACTACCCGACACACCACAATATAATCTAGCGGAGTGAGATACATGAAAAGGCAAGCTAATCGAAGTCAGCGTGAGCGCCGACCTTATATCACAACCACATGTCTGAATAAAACAAAAAGGAGAGATCTTTTTATGGCTTATTTTTTTGATACCCCCTCGCGTACTTTTAGCGAATATTTAATTGTTCCAGGATATTCCGGAACCGACTGTATTCCGGATAAAGTAGACATAAAAGCGCCTTTAGTTAAATACAAACGCGGTGAAGAGCCACAAGTTACAATCAATATCCCGCTGACCTCTGCCATAATGCAGTCGGTGTCTGATGACCAGATGGCCGTTGCTCTGGCTAAAGAGGGCGGCGTGTCTTTTATCTATTGCTCACAGTCGATTGAGAGTCAGGCGGCTATGGTTTTAAGGGCAAAGTCATATAAGGCAGGATTTGTCACAAGTGACTCAAATATTAGTCCGGATGCCACACTTGTAGACATCCAAGCGTTAAAGAAGAGAACCGGCCATTCGACTGTTGCTGTAACTTCTGATGGCACTGCAACCGGCAGTCTCGTTGGGCTTGTTACAAGCAGTGACTACAGAGTAAGCCGCATGAATGGCACTGAACTGGTTCGTGAATTTATGACCCCCATCGAGAAGCTTGTCACAGCGCCATCCGGTACTTCTTTAAAAGAAGCCAATGATATCATTTGGGATCATAAACTCAACTGCCTTCCAATCGTCGATGAAAATGGGCGGCTGATGCATATGGTTTTTCGTAAAGACTACGATTCGCACAAAGCAAATCCCATCGAATTATTGGATCCCCACAAAAAATATGTCGTCGGAGCAGGAATTAACACTCGCGACTACGCTCAGCGCATTCCGGCGCTTATAGAGGCCGGAGCCGATGTCCTGTGTATTGATTCTTCCGAAGGTTATTCGGAGTGGCAAAAACAGACGATTGAATGGGTGAGAAAAGAATATGGCGAAAGCGTAAAAATCGGTGCAGGTAATGTTGTTGATGGCGATGGTTTCCGCTTTTTGGCAGATGCCGGTGCAGATTTCATTAAAGTGGGCATAGGTGGCGGATCCATCTGCATAACTCGTGAACAAAAAGGCATCGGACGCGGACAAGCCACTGCGGTTATTGATGTCAGCAATGCAAGAAATGAGTATTTTGAGCGTACAGGGGTTTATATCCCGATTTGCTCTGACGGTGGAATCGTGCATGATTACCACTTCACACTTGCCCTGGCAATGGGTGCTGATTTCCTTATGCTCGGACGCTATTTTGCACGTTTTGACGAGAGTCCGACCAACCGCATCAGTATAGGCGGCAGTTATATGAAAGAATATTGGGGCGAAGGATCTGCACGTGCCCGCAATTGGCAGCGTTATGATCATGGTGGGTCGCAGGAATTATCTTTTGAAGAAGGGGTTGATTCTTATGTGCCGTATGCTGGTAGCCTAAAGGATAATTTGAGCATCACTTTGGGTAAAATGCGCTCTACGATGTGTAACTGTGGTGCTTTGACTATTCCCGAATTGCAGGAAAAGGCTAAGTTGACACTGGTTTCGGCAACTTCAATTGTCGAGGGTGGCGCACATGATGTTTTGCTCAAAGAAAATGTTGCGCCCAAGGGATATTCGCAGACTTAGAATTTTTGCGTCGCGACCGAGCTCGGTCGCAACGCGCTCTTCGCTTGATTATAAAAAAGTGGACTGTGCCAGATTTGAGCACAGTCCACTTTTTCTACAGTTTTCCTATGGGCATATGAGAAATATTGTTAGAATGATCACCAATACGTTCGAAGTTTATAATGACATCCAAGAAAACCACTCCTGAGTCGGCGGTACAGGCACCTTCGCGAAGTCGTTTCATATGTGATGAACGCAGCTCCTTCTCTCTCATATCAATAAGCACTTCCAGAGCCTCGACATCCGGGACGATAGAAGCGTCGTTATCCTTGGCCGACTGAACGGCTTTGTCATAGATTTCCATGACTAAATCATACATACCTCTAAGCTCTTCGATGGCATCCTCAGAAAAGTGTATACCATCTTCAATAAAGCTCTGAGCCAAATCAGCAATGTTGTCACCATGATCACTGATGCGTTCGATATCGTTTGCGGCATGTAATAGCCCTGTATGGCGAATAGACATATCGGGATCCATGCTCGACTGAGATACACGGGCAAGATAACGCATGATTTCATATTCAAGTTCATCCACAATGTTTTCTTGCACTTTGGCGGCTTCAAGCTTGCTTAAATCCCTTTCAAGAAGGCCCTCTACAGAGAGTCTGACACTTTCTTTGGCAAACTCAGCCATGCGAATGAGTTCTTGTTGTGCAAGATTGATGGAAACATTGGGTGTATCGGCCATATTCCAATCAAGATAAATGGGACCTTTTTGCACGGGTTTATCTTCACCGGGAATGATTTTTTCCAGAAGTTTGGCAAATAGGCCAATGAACGGCAGGAAGAGCGCAGCGTTAATCACACTGAACAAGGTGTGCGCATTGGCCACTTGCCGCCCAATATAATTTTCGGGAGAAATCGCAAGAATTAAAAATTCGTATTGATCTAGGAATATCAGGAAAATCGCAATGCCGATTGCATTGAACAAAACATGTGCCATTGCAGCGCGGCGAGCGGAAACGGTGCCGCCGATAGATGCCAAAACAGCAGTAGCTGTGGTGCCGAGATTAGTACCCAGTACAAGTGGTAAAGCCGCGTCAAAGGGAATAAGGCTGTACATCGTCATGGCGACGATTACGCCTGTTGCTGCAGTGGAGCTCTGGATAAGTGCCGTAAATATCGCGCCCACCAGCATGGCGAGTATGCGGTTGTCGCTAAATGTCAGCATGAGCTGTTGGAAAGCAGGGTCGTGGCGTAGCGGCACCATTGCTTGGCTCATCAGTGACATGCCGAGCAACAACATACCTAATGAAAATGAAACAAAGCCTGCGTTTTTGACTACTTTGTTTTTGAAAATGAAGTAAGCGGCAAAGCCGATGGCAGCAAAGAAAATCCACGTGTCCGTAATCCGAAATGCGACAAGTTGAGTGGTCAGTGTGGTGCCGATGTTCGCGCCGATGATAACCGATATAGCCTGTTTTAGGTTGAGCATCGCAGTGTTTACAAATCCAACGACCATGACAGTCACTAAAGTAGAACTTTGGGTTACAATGGTAATGAGGATACCAATCACCACGCCGACCCCCGGAAGCGATGTCAATATCCCCATTACTTTTTGAGTTTTCTTACCTGTGAGCTTCTGCAGACCATCGCTCATGGATTTAAGGCCAAATATAAAAAGCGCTAAGCCTCCTAATAAGCCGAAAATTATATGGATCATGACAATTTACGCCTCCAACGCCTGTATTTTATTGCGTCACCATTCTAGTTTTATAAAAGCATATCGCTATTGATGAAATTACAGAGATTTATAATCTAGTTCATCATCGCACCAAGATACTACCACTAAGTTTGATAGAACGCAACCATAAAAGCTTACATTGATTATCATTATTATTGTTCAAACGCTATACAAAATTACTAGTTACTGGCGTATGATAGTGTAAAATAGTTCTGGGAAAAATAAAGGAATTTTTTCATTAATGAGACCAACCGTAGCGTAGCGGAGGGCGGTAGTGCGGTTGCCGCCAAAGTTGGCAGAGGCGAAGTTACGGAAAA
>WQUY01000038.1 GCA_009781855.1 Oscillospiraceae bacterium
CGAGGGAATTCCTGACATTTGACTTTATTCCCCTCCTTGGAGGGGTGGCAGGCGAAGCCTGACGGGGTGGTCTTTGGGGGCGAGATAAAAGAGCACCACCCCGCCACTTCGTGGCACCCCTCCTTGGAGGGGAATCTTCACAGGAAGCTTAGAGCATCCCTGAAAATCATTAGTAACACCCCAGCACTCCAGACTCACAGGGTGTTGTATTCCAGAACATTGTCAATTAATCTACACCCACCCGCGAAGTTTAACCGCATTTGCCACACGCTCTATCGCTATGACATAAGCCGCATCACGCATATAGAGCTTTTTCTGCTCGGCTAACTCATAAACCGCACGAAAAGCCTTGACCATGGCATATTCAAGCTTTGCAAGCACTTCTTCCTTATCCCAGAAGTAGTTCATATTACTCTGAACCTGCTCAAAATAACTACATGTCACACCACCGGCATTGCACAGAAAGTCCGGCAAAACGATGATACCCCTTTGCTGAATAAGCGCATCGCAATCAGGAGTTGTCGGGCCGTTTGCCGCTTCACATATAATTTTAACTTTGCTCGAAACATTCGGGAAAACAGCAGGCGTTATTTGATTTTCAAGCGCTGCCGGAATAAGGATATCTACCTCCTGACTCAGCCATGCGTCCGCATCCAAAACCTCATACCCCAAATCGAGCGCTTTTTGTTTATCAATGCTACCGAAAGCATCGCTTATTGACATCAGCTTGTCTATATCGCAACCGTCTTTCTTTTTGAAAGTATATGCGGTATTGTCAGGCTGATTCCAGCAGGAAACAGAAACCACCTTGCCACCTAACTCACTATACATCTTTGCCGAATACTGCGCGACATTTCCAAAGCCTTGAATGCTCGCGCTCGTCGTTTCTATTGGCAGGTTCATCTGCTTGAGCAAATCCTTGAGTATATAAACACACCCATATCCAGTCGCCTCGGTACGCCCCAGAGAACCACCCATACCCACTGGTTTGCCGGTAATCAGCCCTGGATGTTTTGCACCGGTTATCGTCTCATACTCATCCATCATCCAAAGCATATGCTGACTGTTTGACATGACATCCGGTGCCGGAACATCTTCATTCGGCCCAAGTTGCTTGTGAATTGCACGGATATAACCCCTGCACATCCGCTCCTGCTCACCTTGCGACATGGTTCGCGGATCGCATACAATACCCCCTTTTGCACCTCCTAAAGGAATATCAACACAGGCGCATTTCCAGGTCATCCACATAGAAAGGGCGCGTACTGTATCGGCCGTCTCGTGAGGATGGAAACGAATGCCACCCTTACCCGGCCCCCTTGCATCATTATGCCTGATCCGAAAAGCCTGAAAAGTCTTTGTTGTGCCATCATCCATTTTAACCGGAATTGTAAAGTGAAGCTCCATCATAGGCACGCGCAAAAATTCGCGCATCGCACTATCGAGTCTTATAAGCTCGGCAGCATTGTCGAATTGAGTCTTTGCATTTTCAAAAGGATTGTAATCAGTTGTCATAAATAAATATCTCCCACTTTATTTTCTATCGGCGGCTAGTGTAAAACGTGCTTTAAATAACTAGGCTTTTCCATCACAACCTAGGACTTTGGTGATTTTGTGTCGCACAAGGGCTTTAATGTTTTCCCGCCCGGGGGCAAGATATTGACGCGGATCAAAATGTGAAGGATTTTTGCTCATATGCTCTCTAACACCGGCAGTCATGCCCAAACGCAGGTCTGAATCAATGTTTATCTTGCAAACTGACGACCTTGCAGCCTCCCTGAGCATATCCTCCGGAATTCCAATCGCATCGGATAAATCGCCTCCGTACTTATTGATTGTTTCAACAAACTCAGGCACAACAGACGATGCACCATGAAGCACTATGGGAAAGTTCGGAAGTTTTTTTGAAATTTCTTCAAGAATATCAAATCTGAGCTTCGGCTTTTGGCCCGGCTTGAATTTGTATGCACCATGACTCGTGCCGATTGCAATGGCGAGCGAGTCAACTCCGGTACGAGAAACAAATTCCTCAACCTCTTCAGGTCTTGTAAAGCTTGCATCCTCCTCAGAAACATTTACATCATCTTCAATGCCAGCAAGTTTACCAAGCTCACCTTCAACAACAACGCCCCTTTCATGAGCGTATTTCACGACCTCTGCAGTCAGTTTGATGTTCTCCTCAAACGAATGCTTTGAGCCATCAATCATAACAGATGTGAAGCCACCGTCTATACATGACTTGCAGATTTCAAAATCCTCACCATGATCAAGATGAATAGCAATCGGCAACCCAGTATCTTGCTCCGCCGCTTCAATGAGTTTCATCAGATACACATGTTTTGCATACTTTCGAGCACCTGCTGATACCTGAAGAATCAGCGGGGCACGCAATTCGGCTGCTGCTTCGGTTATTCCCTGAATTATTTCAAGGTTATTTACGTTAAACGCACCTATTGCATATTTTCCCGCATACGCATCATCAAACATTTTTGTTGTCGTAACCAGTGGCATAGCTCTAATACCTCCATTATTAGTAACATTTCCCCGGATAGTATACTACAATTTTAGTGCGAATAACAGACTTTTTTCAAATATTACCGAATTTGCTGTTTGATTTTCATTCATTGCTATGATATCCTGCGAAGTAGGTTACTACACTTCAGGAGGGTATATCATGAGTAATAAATTAATAGGTGCAGCAGTATTTGGACAATCCGGAGGCCCGACCTCCGTTATTAACGCAAGCGCATACGGAGTCATAAGGACGGCTCTGGATACGCCCGAAATAACACATGTATACGGCGCGGCTCACGGCATAGTTGGTGTCTTAGATGATGAGCTTTATGATTTAGGAAAAGAAGATGCACATGAGTTAAAGCTACTTATGAATACGCCTTCCTCCGAGCTTGGTTCTTGCAGATACAAAATCAAGGAGGAAAAGGAACTCCAGCGCATCCATGAAATATTTGAGCAATACAACATCCGCTATTTCTTCTATAACGGCGGCAACGACTCTATGGATACCTGCTCAAAAGTCAATGACTACCTTCAGCGTATCGGGTATGAATGCCGTGTCATCGGCGTTCCGAAAACCATTGACAATGATCTTGTCGGCACAGACCACTGCCCCGGATTCGGAAGTGCGGCAAAATATATTGCAACCACAATATCCGAGGTATATAAAGATGCTCATGTCTACAACACCGGCGCAATAACCATAGTTGAAATAATGGGTCGTCATGCGGGCTGGCTTACAGGCTCCGCTGCACTCGCAGGCATAAACGGCCTTGGCCCGGATTATATCTATATGCCGGAAGTTCCGTTTGAAATGGATTCTTTTCTTAGCAATGTCAAAAAAACATTTGCGGAGAAAAACAATTGTCTTGTTGCTGTTTCCGAGGGCATATGCTACCCCGATGGCACATTTGTAGCAAAGGCACAGATATCTGAAACTGATGGTTTCGGCCATGCACAGCTCGGAGGGCTGGCCGCCAAGCTTGCACATGCGGCAGGACAGAAAACCGGTGCGAAAGTGCGAGGCATCGAGCTGAGCCTACTCCAGCGTTGCGCTGCTCATCTGGCATCCCAAACCGATATTGAGGAAGCTTTCCTTGCCGGACAGGCTGCAGTCCAATGCGCACTTTCAGGCCAATCCGGAAAAATGATTTGCTTTACACGTGAGATTGAAAACGGCAGCTACAAATGCGGCATTACCTATGAACCTTTATCCATATGCGCCAACATGGAAAAAAATGTTCCGAGGGAATGGATCAATGAGTCAGGCACAAATGTTACACAGGAATTTATCGATTATGTGCTGCCACTAATCCAAGGCGAAAACAAGCGCAAAGTAGTCAATGGGTTGCCGCGTTTCGCTCAGCTCAAAAAAATCAAAGCAACACGCTAGCGCTTCACACTCAAAACAAGCAGTCTAAATTAATTGTAAATATAATACTTAATTTTGGTAAAAGAAAAGGGAGCATTTGCCCTAATTGTTGTTTTGTGATAAAATACCGTGTAATTATGCCTGATATCGTCTGACGGGATGGGAATGCAGGCAATACCGACGCACCGTAGGTTACTGCGGCAATATTAAAATACTTTGACGGAGGTAAAATATGGGAGAATTGGCAATTAAAGGGTTCATTGGAAAATATGCATTCGTTGACCTTTCAACACAGACTTATGAGGTGCGGAATTTCAAGGAAGAGGATTTGAGAAATTTTGTAGGCGGACCATCTTTGGGCGCAAAAATACTCTATGATGAGATGGCTCCAAACACACCTTGGGATGCACCCGAGAGCATTCTCGGTTTCGTGTCCGGCCCTGGAAACGGCACAGGCCCACTAGTCGCCGGCAGATACACTGTAGTCAGCAAATCTCCTGTCACCAATATGTGGAACGACGCCAACAGCGGTGGTACATTCGGGCCATTACTCAGAAAATCAGGTTATGACGCGGTCTTTATCAAGGGTATTTCAAAGCAGCCTGTCTATATTTTTATAGACAACGGCGAAATTAGTTTCCGTGATGCTTCTGGATTGTGGGGCAAAACTACTGAGGCAACCGAACATGCCATTTTTGAAGAGCTTGGCGACAAAAAAGTTGGCATAGCCCTTATAGGCCCTGCCGGAGAACGCAAATCAAAATTCGCCGCAGTAATGAATGATGCCCATCGTGCGGCAGCTCGCGGTGGCCCCGGCGCTGTCATGGGCAGTAAGAATCTCAAAGCAATTGTTTGCAGAGGCAAGACCGCTATTGAAGTGCACAACAAACCTGATGTTCTTGCCATCAACAAAGAACTTATGGAATGGGCAAAAAGCGGCCCGACAGCCGACAACATTTTCGCGCTATTTTACGACAATGGAACCGGCGGTTTATACGACAGCAATGTGGTTATAGGCGATGCTAATGTCAAAAACTGGGGCGGTGTGCCGGACGACATCCCAGACGAGGAAAAAATGGCGCTCACCTCTCAGGAAATGGACAAGCGCTGGAAGAAGAAAAAATATGCATGTCACACCTGTCATATTGGTTGCGGCGCAATATATGAGATAAATGACGGTAAATATCCAATCAAAGAAACCGGCCGCCCTGAGTACGAAGCAAATGCAATGTTTGGCTCCAATATGCTGATTGGCTGCCAGGAAACACTTAACTGGCTGAACTTCCTTTCAAATGAGTACGGCTTTGACCTCATTTCGTTAGGCGGCACACTTGCTTGGGCTATGGAATGTTTCTCAAACGGCCTGTTCACGCTTGAGGAAACAGGCGGCATTGACCTGAGCTGGGGCAATGCAGAAGGTGCTGTAGCATTGGCCGAAGCCATGTGCAAAGGCACCTCAGAGTTTGCCTTAATTTTAAACAATGGCGCTCTGGCTGCCGCAAAGCACTTCGGCAAAGGTGAGGAGTATGTAATGCACGCCGGTGGTATTGAAGCACCTGCGCACGACCCACGCCTCAACCCAGGTCTTGCACGCACATACCAATATGATCCGACCCCTGCGCGTCACGTCAAGGGCGGCCAGGGCTTTACTCCACCGGCTGCACTGCTCCCACAAGATGTGAAGTATGATTTCAATGATAAAGATCAGGCTGTTCGCGACATTGATGGTGTTGTTGAAAAAGAAATAACAAATATGGGCGGTTTTTGTGAATTTTCCGATTTTGCGTTCCCACCCGGAGTTAAGGCCAAGGTTCTTTCTGCACTGATTGGTTTTGACTATACAGGCGAAGAAACACGCAAACTCGGATTGCGCTCCTATACCATGCGTCATGCCTTTAACCTGCGTGAAGGTCTTAAACGCGAGGATAACACCATAGCGGGTCGTATTGTCGGTAAACCCGCGATGACCGCCGGGCCGCACACCGGACGTACTGTCGATAACGAAAAGCTGGCAGATATGTTCTTTGAGGCGCTTGACTGGGATACAAAAACAATGGTACCGTCAAAAGCAGCGCTTGAATCCCTTGGTGGATTAGAAAATGTAGTTGCCGATTTATACGGCAAATAATTGCGCTTTGGCTGACGGGAGTCAATCCCCGTCAGCTTTAGCTACCTGATGTCAAAAATAGCGAATATTATGAGGTTTTTATGCTCACTATAAACATAAAATTTATAGCAGCCGAGCTTACACCCGGCCTTGTCGGTGGGGAGTATAGCATAGCTCAGGGTGCAACAGTTCTTGATTTGCTCAATCACTGTGCGTCCGTTTGCAATACAGAAGTTCCCGAGAAAAATTTACAGTACCTCTACCCTCTTTTCAACAGCAGGCCTGTCAGGCTTGAAACAGAACTGACTGAAAACGGCACCCTCCACTTCTGCCGGGTGGTCGTTGGCGGCTAAACGCAACATCACTGCACAAACAAGTACACGGTGGATTGCATCATTTCATTGCAATCCACCGTGTTGTTTGTGTTTAAATGGCTATTTTGCGATGTGCGATGTACTAGCCCAGTGAATCCAGTATTGCAGGAATCACCTTATATAGGTCTCCGCATATGCCATAGTCTGCAACTTCAAAAATTGGTGCATTTTCAGCTTTGTTTATTGCAACAATATAATCCGATGACTGCATTCCGGCAAGATGCTGGATGGCTCCGGATATTCCGCAAGCTATATATAGCCTGGGTTTTACTGTTGTTCCGGTCTGGCCTACCTGATGTGAATGATCAATCCAACCGGCATCAACAGCAGCGCGAGAAGATCCGACAACACCGCCGAGACGATCTGCAAGCTTCTTAACCAGCTCAAAGCCCTCTGCATTTCCAAGACCGGCTCCTCCGGATACAATAACTTCCGCATCGGTAAGAGAAACGATTTCTTTCATAGCTTTTACAATTTCAACAACATCCATGCGGATATCGCCTTTTTTGAAAGAAACTTCGAGATCAATACGTTCCGCAACCCTATTTGCAACACGTTCCGGCTTTGCCATAACGCCCGGACGAACGGTTGACATTTGGGGACGATGTTTCGGACAAACGATTGTTGCCATAAGGTTGCCGCCAAATGCCGGACGCGTCTGCATAAGCTTTTTATCTTCAGCGTCGATATCAAGCTGTGTGCAGTCTGCAGTGAGACCTGTTTCGCTTTTAACTGCGATACACGGACCTAAGTCGCGACCGATATGCGTTGCACCAAGCAAAACGATTTCAGGCTTGTATTTCAAAATTGCCTGATATATCACCTGTGTATATGCATCGGTATTATATGTTTTTAGCTCCGGAGCGTTTGCATAGTACACAATATCAGCGCCATATTCAAACAACTCGGTGATGAGATCCTCAACATGCTCACCGCAGAGGATTGCACAGACCTTGCAACCTACATCATCGGCAAGTCTCTTGCCTTCACCCAGAAGCTCAATAGATACACCCATAAGCTTGCCTTCGCGCTGCTCTGCAAAGACCCAAACATCTTTGTATAATGATAAATCAACACCGGCAACTTCTTCCTGCGCAACCTTCTCAAAAGCTCCGAAAGGACAGAATTTCGGCTCTAAGCACTGATTACAGACATTACATTCCGGCCCTATAACAGCAAGCTTATTCTCCATGAATATAGCGCCTGGAGGGCAAAGCGGGACACATTTTTCGCAGCCCTTACACTTTTCGTTAATTACTCTTATTGCCATTTACTTCACTTCCTTCCTACTAAAGCACATGCTTCTCAGTTAGCTTAGCAACAAGCGTCGCCGCCATCTCAGAAACTGTACCATGAAGCATCTCCCCTGCTCCCTTTGGTGGTGGGGTGAAGCTCTTAAACACTTGTGTGGGGCTTGCCACGAGGCCTACATCTTTAGGATTGACATTGAGTGCAATCTCATCCCAAACTGTTATCTCTTTTTGATATGCTTCCTCGATTTGCCTTACTGTCATATATCTGGGTTTGTTGAGTTCTTTGATTGCTGTAAGGACACAGGGCTTTTGAATCTCAATGACTTCATAGCCATCTTCAAGGGCACGTTCAACAACGACTGTTTTTTCTTTAATTTCGCGGATTTTCTGGACATATGTAACGGATGGGATGCCAAGACGCTGTGCCGTTTGTGGTCCAACCTGGGCTGTATCTCCATCAATAGCCTGCCGCCCTGCAAAAATGATATCATATTTGCCAATCTTTTCCACGCCTGCGGCCAGTGTTGTTGACGTTGCGCATGTGTCCGCGCCGCCAAAGACTCTGCTCGAAAGCAGATACGCTTCATCCGCACCCATAGCAAGGCACTCTCTGAGCATATACATGGCTTGAGGCGGCCCCATTGAAATTACACAAACGGTCGTGCCGGGATACTGATCTTTTAGAGCAAGCGCCTCTTCGAGGGCATTTGCATCGTCTGGATTGAGTATGGAGGGAACTCCCTCACGGATAAGGGTGCCGGTCGCCGGGTCAATTGTGACCTCATTGGTATCCGGTACTTGTTTTACCAAAACGAGTAGTTTCATGTTGACTCCCTCCTATCTTCCTATAATGTTGCCGGCAATCAGCATTTGCTGAACCTGGGATGTGCCTTCAAAAATAGTGAATACACGGCAGTCACGATACATACGCTCAACCTTGTATTCCCTAATATAACCATATCCACCGTGGATTTGAACAGCCTTTCCGGCGATTTCGTTACATGCTTCAGCAGAAAAATATTTTGCCATCGAAGCGGCTGTGCCTGCTTCGGGACTATTCATATCTTTAAGCTGCGCTGCTCTGTAAGTCAGCTCTTTTGCAGCTTGTAGCTTTGTTGCCATTTCTGCAATCATGAAGCTAATTGCCTGGAAGTCAGCCAAACGCCTACCGAACTGCTTGCGTTCTTTTGCGTATTTCACTGCTTCATCCAAAGCGCCTTGTGCAACACCAATACTTGTAGCCGCAACGCCGATACGTCCAATATCAAGGGTTTTCATTGCGTTTTGGAAGCCTCTGCCCTCTTCACCGAGCAAATCATCTTTGTGGACACGTACATCTTCAAGGATGATGTCTGATGTTGGGCAGCCAATGATACCCATCTTGTGTTCTGCCTTACCACATGAAACCCCTGGAAGTTTCATATCTACGATAAACGCAGATATCCCACGTGAGCGTCCTCTTGCTTTTTCACTAAAATCGGTCTTAGCATAAACAATTGCCCAGTCTGCAACCGGAGCCGTCGTAATGAATGTTTTGCGTCCGTTTATAACATAATAATCGCCGTCTTTTACAGCAGTTGTCACTGTGCCACCGGCATCCGTACCCGCACCCGGCTCAGTTAAGGCAAATGCCATAATCTTTTCACCCTTAGCCACCGGTGTCAGGTATTTTTGGAGCTGAGCTTTTGTGCCCGAAAGCATCAACGGCCCGCCTCCCAATGAGTTTGGAGCCGACATCCAAATCGCCGAGACTCCGCTAACACGCGCAATCTCTTCTATTGCGATTACATAAGAGACGCAGTCAGACCCCTGTCCGCCGCATTCGACCGGAGTTTTGATGCCAAAGAATCCAGCTTTGCCCATTTTGTCAAGTATCTCTTTGGGATACTCGGCGCCTTCATCAACAGCATCAAGAATCTCATTGGTCAGCTCATTTTCTGCAAATTCGCGTGCCAGTTTCCTCATGAGTTCATGTTTTTCCGAAAAAATCATTCCTTCTCCTCCTACTTATGATTAAAACAAAAGATTTTCACTATAAGATGAACCAGCGTACGTTGGTCGCAGGCTCAATGCATCATCTCGCAGGGTAAGCAAAACAATACAAGGCTATTATTGTCTATGCAATCCTTTTCTTCCCAGTCAGCTTATTCCAAGGTCGCATTTACAGCCGAAACTAATTATATAAAATCAGAAATAAATTTATATTACGTTATTTGATACTTTTTCTTGAAACAATTCATGATTTGTGCTAGATTATTAATTAATCCATACACAATCTTATGTACACAACCCTTTCATAACATTCGATTGACATAAATCGTAGTATTAGAACACAAATATTGCGACAAAAGTTATTATAACATAAATACTGATATAAGGAGTGAAATATAATGAGTTCAACACTATTCGACTATGAGTGGCAATTCCTGATTCAAATGACCACAAGAATCAACTACTGTGAAACATATACAGAAGCCTGCAATACCTATTTGCAGCAAGTGCGCACACTTGTCCCTTATAATATCGGCGTAATTTTTCAAGCGGGAAGGGAAAATGGAAGAGTCACACTTACAAACCCAATATCAACGGAGTATCAGGATGACAGGTCATCCCACAATTTCTTTCTCGAAGGACAATACCCACATTGGGATGAATTTCTTATGCTGCCATACAGCTCTGTGTTTCGCCAATCCGATATAATAAAACCCGACAAATGGGAAAAAACGAGGGTGTTTCGCGATGTCTGGAAACCAAAAGGCATGTTCTGGGGGCTTTTCGTTGCCCTTGTCCACAAAGATATTCCGCTTTCAATTCTTGGAATCCAACGCGAGAAGTCTCAAAATGATTTTTCTGACAGAGACATATACATACTCAACACGCTCAAAGACCCACTTGAACGTAAATTCTTCTCACTCTTAGAAGATCGCAGGCTATCAAGTAGCGAAGGTTCAGACCGTATCCTCAAGGCTTCGGTCAGTTATGGTCTCACAAAAAGAGAGACTGAGATTGTATCGCTCATATGTGCGGGCAAAGGCAGCGATGAGATGTGCCAAATCCTCTATATCACTCATGCAACGCTGAGCAAGCATTTATCCAACATTTATTCAAAAACTAAAGTCAAAAACAGAACACAATTATTTGCACTTTTTCTGTAATATATCTTTCAATTTTTCGATTCTGTGATACAATAGCAAAAGGGATTTAAAAAACCTCACAATTGCTATACAATGAAAGGAGTAATAAGATATGAGTACAACCCTAAAAGGAACCAAAACAGAGGCCAATCTTATGACGGCATTTGCAGGAGAATCTCAGGCAAGAGTCAAATACGGTTACTATGCTTCACAAGCCAGAAAAGACGGCTATGAGCAAATCGCTGATATCTTCGAAGAAACATCTAACAACGAAAAAGAACACGCAAAGCTATGGTTTAAATTCCTTCATGGCGGCAGTGTGCCTGATACAATAGAAAACCTCAAAGATGCAGCAGCCGGTGAGCATTACGAATGGACGGAGATGTATGCCGAGTTTGCAAAAGAGGCGGCTGACGAAGGCTTTAACGAAATCGCCGCTTTGTTCAAGCAAGTTGGCGAGATTGAAAAAGAGCATGAAGCACGCTACAAAAAATTGTCTGACAACATAGCGCAAAGCCAGGTATTCACACGTCCAAACGATCAAACGTGGCATTGTATGAACTGTGGCAAAGTTATGGTGGGCAAAAATGCACCAGTAAAATGCCCGACATGCGCTCATCCTGAAGCATACTTCCAATTGCTGGCAGTCAATTATTAATGCCTGTCTATTGTCGCATGATTTGCACTGAGAAAATCATCGACAATCAACCGATCATAGGAATAGAGAAGGGAGTGTATCAAAATGCAAGTTTTGGTGCACTCCCTTAAAAAAGAAGTAACGCCACACCCTAAACTATGGCGTGGCGCTTTCTTCTTGACTTCAAATCAACTACGATAAGCGACCCGCTGTAGCAAGTAAGCCGCCCAATTGCTCACATGTTACCATGAACACTTCGATTTTGTCAACTGTGTAAATTTTGTAACTATAAATATCGACAAAAATAGTTGACAATGCAAAAATTTTTAAATATAATACGCGCCTAATCACATTATGTATTAAATTATCCAATAGGGAGATCCTGGAAAATGAAAAAAATTATTAGTGGAATCTTTGTCGTAGTGCTTCTTTTTGCAATGGCACCCATGGCTCTTGCAAACATTAGTGTTAGGTTAGACGGTAACCCAATTGCGTTTGACGTTCCGCCGCAAATGGTTGATGGCCGTACAATGGTTCCGTTACGCGCAATTTTCGATGCATTGGGTGCTGAAACCGACTGGGATGACAGCACACAGACAATTACAGCAACAAGAGCCGGTGTAGAAGTTTCGATGCAAGTCGGAAACCCTATTATCATTGCTGCAGGCACTAGTGTAACGCTTGACGTTCCACCGCTGATTATTGACGGACGAACGCTCGTTCCCACACGTGCGGTTGCGGAAAGTTTTGGCGTATATGTTCAGTGGGACGGCGATATGCAGGTGGTTCGTTTAGCAACCCAACCCGGACTGCTTGGACCGTTTCCGCTTGAGAATCATCCTGTTGTTGGTAATTGGCTAATGCCTGGAGGTACTCCTTGGAATTTTAGAGCGAATGGACACGGTGCATGGGCAGCTTTTCCGGCAGAAACCTCCCCGGCCACACAAGTTTGGCATGAATTTACTTGGGTGTCTGTTTCCCCCGGAACAATACGAATTATAAGCCCTGCCGGGAGCAGCATTGGCGGTCTTTACGAATATTCCGTTAGCGGCAATAACATGACACTTGTTGGGCTTGAAAATCAACTGGTGAGGCGACATCAACTACACCGTCAAGGCGGGCAACATCCGGTAAATCTTAACAATGCACTGGTTGGCAGATGGACAACTTTTCATACGGAAGGTGCAGACGGCACAGGATATGTTTTCAATGCGGACGGTACAGGTTATGCTTTCGGACCGGGTTTTAGAATCAACTTCAATTGGAGCACACCGAGAGACAATTTCGTGATATTGAACGAACTTACCGCCACCGGTGTTAGCGCCGGAACAAGAGCGCTATATTTTAACATTGAAGCAAATATGTTATATCTGCGTTTTCCGGGGGGCACATTATACATCGACTTGATACGACGTTAAGATAATATTATAGCGTTTAAATATGTAGGGGCGGCAGAAGCTGCCCTTGCATATTGCGGCAGCTTCACATAGAACAACCCATATTTTGTAGGGGACGCACATCCGGGCGTCCCACTTTTTTATGTGGTGTCCATAATTTTAGTTACCGTTTACACCCGCGTCAGACCAATATGAATCTGGAACCAAAACCAGAAGAAACGGAGTATCTGAGCCTCCGGGAGCTACATATGTCAGCGTCCTTGTCTCTCCGGCTTCTATGATTCCCAACACGACTGCCTCACGACTCCCTGCAAGATGCCCAGAATTTGGGATAAGCACTATTTCATCTTCAAAACCAATAAGCGCGCCCATAAAAATAGTGCCACGCGGATTAAGCAGAACACCTATCCTGCTATCGGCTGTGATAGATATTTCATAAACAACTCCCCAGTTGCCGAAGTTTGTAATCCTCTGCGACATGAGCGCATCAACGCCTAATTGGAAATAGCCTGCAAAAGCATCATCTCTGCCGATAATAATTTTTTGCATCTGCTCACCCTCGGTGTGGTAGTTTAGCTTAAAGTTTGCATTTGTGAAAGTGCCGCGTAAGTGCACATCTTCCCTATCATGTATCATTAGCCCGTCATAATTGGGCGTTGAAATGTTCTCTGTAATTGCTGCAACGGTAAATTGCAAGGTAGATGTAGCATATAAATCAATCAAACCTGCAAGCACCTGATTTCTGCGCATTATGCTTCTGTCATGATTTAAAACCACTGTCTGACCCGGCGCAATCACAATGGCATCATTTGACTCATTGTTTTCAAAATACGACACATTTACACGCTGCCCAATCTGCATAGGATCTTCAGACGGACCCGCGGCGCCTCGTTTATTTACTGTAAGTGTTACGGGGTTTGACCCATTGTTTGTGGCAAAAACTGCGATATACATTTCCATATCTGCAACATTTATATGATGATAATGGATACGCACATGCCCACTGGCCCTATCCCTGTATAGTATCCCTGCCGAGTCAACGGTTTCAGGATTATTGCTCGCAATGAGCGTCATAGGCTGAGTAGACTTTGAAAGCAAGTGTAGCTGTGGTCGCGAGTTGAAGTTGATGCCACGAGAATTATAAAAGCGATCTCCCGGTATCAAGTTTTGAAACCGAAACTGCATTTCATCTTGACGCACATTATTGCTTACTCTGATTTCGTACATCGCGGCTTGGCTTACATTGCCAAAAGCATCAGTCACAACAAGACTTACTTCTAGTACTCCAGGTTCAAAGAATGCTCTGGGCTGCCCGACCCTGACTCTAAGATCACCTCTGCGAGAATACGTCCAACGATGCTCAATTATTTCCTCCCAAAACTCATTTTCAATATCAAATGAGAAGCTCAATGCTTCGCCGATGTCTACATGAGAGCTGTCGGCACGAAAACCAACTATTTGGGGAGGTAAATTGGGCAATATTGTCAAATATACCCCTTGATGCCATTCACTCCAAAGCAAAGCATCGTTTCTCACTCTGAGTTGAACAAGCACCCTCCCGGGCTCTGGTCGGCTGCCCACCAGATGGCTCAGTTCTGCTCCTTGAAGGCTTGTCCCATCTCTTGTTACTCTCCATATCCGATATGTAATAGTCCCACCGTCAGGGTCATAGCTCAAATCAGAATAAGTAGGCCGCTGCCCTGCTGTCAAGGTATCAACCAAGCTAAAATCGGCAATCGGAGGCGTTCTTATAATGGGTGTGCGTATGGTGATTGTTCCAGTTTCACCATCAAACCCAACATAGCAATCAAAAAGCTCAGCAATCATTCTCAGCGGAACAAATGTTCGGTCGTCCTTTATTTCAGGCACTTGCGTCAAATTAAGCGTTTCGCCATCAACGCGTACTGTCCCTGCTTCCAAATCAATAACCAGCCTTGCCCCGTCATTGGAAATGATAACGTTTCCAGCATCCCAATTCACAACGGCATCCAATATATCCTGAGCAATGAATCTCAAAGGCACCATTGTCGTTTCTTCTCTTAAAAATGGTGCGCTATCCAGAACTATTTCTCTGCCGTCAACTGTTGCTACAGGGTCGTCCAGAGTCAGAATTATCGTTTTGTCGAATCGACTTTGCAAACTTACAGCTGATGAGATTAGGCTTGAGGCCTCATCTGTAAGGTGCGCTGCCAGTATGGGTATAATTGCAAATGTCAATATGAACACTATTATTGCATTGCGTATTTTCCTTAAACTCATTGAAATTCGTTTCTCCTTTTTGCGAGTGATTTATACCAAGAAGAAATTATACGCTACTTTCTTTAGAATAGCAAAAAAGTTTTTATTAGCATTAGCTGATCGGAGTGAAGCACCCGTCGGTTTAAATCACAAATCCAAACCTAACTCCGCTTTCCGTATTCTTTACGAAGCATTTCCCACCGTGCAATTCAATGATTTTCTTTGTTATGGCAAGACCTAGCCCAGCGCCTTTATCTGCGCGGGCATTGTCCGCTTGGTAGAAGATTTCCCAGACCTTTGACAATTCTTCGTCCGTAAAAGGCTTGCTGTCGTTTTCTACTGAAAAGACAGTTCCTCGATTAACATATGTCTTGACGATAATATTCCCACCTCTAGGCGTATATATAATAGCATTTGCAGCAAAGTTTGAAATAACCTGACTGATACGCGCCTCATCGGCATTTATATAACACTCGCCTTTTAAATCAAATGAGACATTCAGTGCACGCGCATGCGCCGTGAGCTCTAGCTTGTCAAAAATTGACTGAGCGAGTTCTGAAAGAGAGAACTCATCTCTCGCCAGCACTACCTTTCCAGCCTCCAACCGCGACAAATCAAGCATTTCCATCACCATCGCATCCATACGTTCGGACTCGGCGATAATCACATCAAGATACTGTTCACGCTTTTCCTCTGCTATGCGCTCTCTCAACCCCTCCGAATAACTGTGGATAATCGCAAGCGGTGTTTTCAACTCATGGGCAATATTTGAGGTCATCTGCCTCCGGTTTTGCTCGGCCTCTTTTGCGTATTCAAGCGCTGTCCTCAATCGGGCGAGCTCATTTCTACTTTTGGGCAGCTCATCGCTAATTTGCTCGTAATATTCATACAGCTCGTAAAGTTCACGCCATTTCTGCGGCTTATCTTCCGGAAATGTGATTTGCCTCCAACCGTCTGCAATCCCCTTGTTTACCATTTCAAGCGGCTGCGTCAAACGCTTCTCAATGACTTGTTTTAACCCGACCGCCCCAAAAAACACAATAACAAAAGTAACGCTATAAACAAGCGTCAGTGAATTGATCGTGTGACCCAGTGGGTTTCCATGAATTGCCGTAAGCATAATAAAATCTGGTTTCGTCGAAAACGCTCCGGATTCAACGTCATATTCGGTAAAAGCGTCTCTAAAAATATGCGCATGTGCTACCATAATGTTTCTCAGGCTGCGATCTCCGGCATCCAAAGGCATCCAACTATTTAGTGCAAATGGATTATCCGCATGCTCACGAAGAAATGACAACACGCTATCGTATTGATTTGAACCAGCAGTGACAGGGCTGCCACCAACATTGACATTTTCAAGCCACGGCCAGAGTCCATAAACAGTGACCAGGGCTTCTGCATTTAAAACCTCTGCACTGGCATCGAACATGGAGGTCCACTCTAAAAAACCCGCATTGTCAAGCGCACTGGTTGGAGGGGCTCTGAATGTCTCATATACTCCAAATTCATTCGTTCCGATTTCATAATGCTCCCTAAATTCACCACCGTTTCGAGCGCTTTCAAACGCCCTTTCAAACGCCTGATTGTAGTGCTCATGTGATATATAACATAGCTTAATTGGATGTATGTAGAAATCCGCTACAAACCCGGTTATCCGTACCGCGAATATGTTAAGCATACGCACACCCACGCCCCCCATATGCATAGGTAAGGATGATCCAGCCATACCTTCCACCAAATCCAGGTTAAACACCAAGCGGCCTAACGCGGCATTTTCCTCTTCGTATGCATCACGCAACGTTATCCAGATATCCTGTGGAATATAATGAATATGTACAAAATCGCTGCTATCCATAATTATATTTCCATCCACATCAGCAAATAGGACCGCCGATTGAAATGCATATGACGGATTGCGTAATATTCCAGTTCTTAAGCGTCCGAAAATCCCACTTCCATCCCAATTTTCCGGAGACATTATCCCATAGCTAACCCAACGGGTTTCCCAGATAGTCCGGTACATAAGCGCAAATATACCGGCAGGCTTAGACTTGACATCTGCAAGCGCATCCTCATCCGCATATATTTCTTCTAACACGCTGCCCACATCATGTACAAACCGCTGTTGCCGCTCCAGAAATGCGCTATAAAACATCTGGGCTACCACCATTGTCATGCCATACATCGCTGCCGCCCACAATATGAATGTAAAAATAAAAATCCGCAGAGTTATCGCTTTTATTGAGCGCATAGGTTTTTTGTTTTTCATATCAGTAGCACACCTTTGGTATTTCTAAATCCAAACTATCCTTCCAACTTATATCCCGCTTTTATGACCGTTTTTATGCAGTCGGCGTACTCCCCCAGCTTTTCCCTCAAGCGCTTTATGTGGGTGTCCACTGCGCGAGACTCTCCTTCATAATCATATCCCCAGCATTTTACCAACAGTTGTTCTCTGCTCATAATCACATTTCTATTTCGCATCAGGCAGAGCAACAGCGCATATTCTTTTGGCGTGACCAGCACTTCCCTCTTTCTTGCATATACTTTCCGTGTTGACAATTCAATAGAAATCCCTCCGGCTTCGAGACGGTCACCAATCATAACATTGCCACGGTTGCGCCTGATAAGCGCAGTAATTTTTGCATACAGTACGGACATAGAAAATGGTTTGGTCACATAATCATCGGCGCCAAGTTCATAACCATACAGTTTATCCTCTTCGTCGGACAACGCAGTCAAAAACACCACCGGGACTTCACTTTTTTCTCTCAGCGCACGGCATACTGCAAAGCCATTCAGCTCCGGCATCATAATATCCAGAAGCACTGCGTCAAAATCATGCGCGTCTATGAGTTCCAGTGCTTCAGCACCGTTTGATGCAGTTATTGGAATGTCTTTTTTGCTATGGATGTAATCGCTAAGTATCTCGCGCAATTTGGGTTCATCTTCAACAATCAATATCTTGCTATCCATCTCTCTGGTCTCTTCCCCAATCCTGTAGTATTTCGACATTATACACAATAAACGATGGATTTGTACTCTTTGTGTCAATATGAGTTGCAAGCTGCCAGAGCAAAATTTACAGCCACCGGAAACCAAGCCCAATCAACCTGTAGCTTTTGCGTTACCTATGTGATACAATCCATGGCAGGATTCTATCAGGCTACCGAAAGTCTATAACAAAAATAAATTGAGGTCGAATAAGGAGCAAATCAACATGACTAAAACAATTTACTACTTTTCTGCCACAGGAAACAGTCTGCAAGCCGCACTTGACATTGCAGACGGCATTGGCGACGCAGATGTTGTATCCATTTCAAAAGCAGGCATGAACGCCACATGCGACAGCGATGTGATTGGTTTTGTGTTCCCATGTTTTGCATGGGGGCCACCTATTATGGTGCGTGAGTTTATCAAAACAGCTGCTTTCAATAAGGACGCATACTTTTTCACTGTGGTCACCTGTGGTTCTGGAATCGGTGGGTCTGTCAGTAGCGTTGATGCGCTGCTGTGCGACAAAGGTGCAAAACTATCCTATGGCGCGAAGCTAAAATCCGTATCGAACTACATCGTGCTGTACAACGTGAGAACCGACAGGGCTGATGAAACGCTTGCCAACTCCGATGTTGCACTTGCTCAAATTATCGCCGACCTCAAAGAAAACAAAGCACAGAAAATAGGGCGTGGTTTGGGAATATCAAATAAACTGCACCGTTGTTTGACAAAGAATTACAAAATCGCTGATAAACACTATAATATCAGCGACGCTTGCACAAGTTGCGGTATTTGCGTATCGGTATGCCCTGCACGAAATATTGAGATTGCGGACGGCAAGCCCACATTCAAGCATAATTGTGAGCATTGCGTGGCCTGTATCCACTGGTGTCCGCAAAAGGCGTTGAATTATGGAAATAAAACGCAAACGCGCAATCGCTATCACCACCCCAAAATAAAGCCGGAGCAGCTACCTTAGCATTTTTGGTATTTTGCTATTTTCTGCTATGCCCATGCCTTTATCGGTGTGGGCATACTGCACCGCAAGAATGGGCGTTTGCACAAAATGGCATATCGCCCCCGCCTTTTATATAAGCCGGAGCTGAGCGATACAGCGTCTCTAAGTTCGTCGTTCCGCAGTTAGGACAGGGTATGTTTCGGTTTGTTTTATCTGCCATCGTTGCCATGATATTGTGTTCTGAATCACAACCCGGGCAATACAAGTCATAAAATGGCATCATGAAATCCTCCTGAATATCTAAATATAACTATGATAACGCGAAGAAACGCAAAAGACAAGGAGAAATTAGAGCAGGACACGAGGGTTATAAGTTCGCACGAACTCGATAAGTCCCAAATTGGGACTTTTAACGAAATAACATTTTTCCGGTTATATCATTCATAAAATAGCGGATGGCGTGATATGCTCATAAAAAATGAAAGAGTGGTATATCATATATCAAATACGCTGACAGAAATTTGCCCCATAGACAAAACAACCACCTAACCATTGCAAATGCAGCAGCTAGGTGGACATTTTTTCTTGGCAGCGGAACTAGGATTTGAACCCAGACAAACAGAGTCAGAGTCTGTCGTGCTACCATTACACAATTCCGCTTTGCATGGGAGATTATAGTACTTTTACAGGCATCTTGTCAAGCAAAATTAGAACAAATTTATGATTATACCTTGCACCCTCAACCTTGCAATGGTATAATTTTGTTAGTTGCCTCAGCAATTATAAAAAAAGTGATTGCAGGTGAACAAGATGAATATTAAAAGCCATAAAATAGAAGCAAAAAAAAAGCAAGATGTTACCCGGCTCAAAGAAGTCAGCGAAAGACTGACATCTGCTGCTATGTCCACGCCCGATGACCTTCTTAAAAAGCTTAACTCTAGATTAGAAGGACTCAGCGAAGAAATGGCAGATGAGTCTCGCTCAAAGTATGGCTCCAACATGATCACGCACGGCAAAAAAGAGTCTCTTGCCAAGCGTGTTTTTAAATCGTTTGCAGACCCATTTACTGGGGTGCTTATAGCACTTGCCGGTGTTTCTGCGTTCACAGACATTATCATGCCTGCACCCGGCGAAGCAAACCCCATGACCGTAATCATCATCACTGCAATGATCCTCATATCGGGCGTGTTGCGCTTTGTGCAAGAAACCAGAAGCGGCCAGGCTGCAGAAAACCTCCTGAAAATGATAACAACTACGACCAATGTCAAGCGGCAAGATAACGGAAATCAAGAAATACCCCTTGAAGATGTTGTGGTTGGAGACTTAGTCAATCTGGCTGCCGGAGATATGATTCCAGCAGATATGAGAATCATCCGAGCGAAAGACCTTTTCATCAGCCAGAGTGCACTGACCGGAGAAAGCGTTTCTGTCGAAAAAACCGCTCATGCTGTTGATGATTGCCGCACCCCAATTGAAAGCACAAACCTGGCTTTTATGGGCACAGACGTTATCAGCGGCAGCGCCATGGGTATTGTTTTGGCAACCGGCAATGATACTGTTTTTGGCGAGCTGGCGAAAAGCGTTGGGGAAAAACCTATAAAAACAAGCTTTGACAAAGGTGTAAGCTCTGTATCTTGGCTGCTCATTCGTTTCATGGCTGTAATGGTTCCAGTAGTGCTCCTTATAAACGGACTGCGCCCCGGTGGAAGCTGGATGGAAGCGGTTCTTTTTGCACTTGCAATAGCTGTTGGGCTTACACCGGAAATGCTACCAATGATTGTGACCTCTTGCCTTGCAAGAGGCGCAGTGGCCATGTCCAAAGAAAAAACAATCATAAAAAACCTAAACTCAATTCAAAACCTTGGCTCCATGGATGTCCTTTGTACAGACAAAACAGGAACACTTACCCAAGACAAAGTCGTTTTGCAATACCACTTAAATTTACACGGCGTGGAAAACCTTCGTGTATTACGTCATGCTTTTTTAAACTCATATTATCAAACCGGTATGAAAGATCTCATCGACATAGCCGTCATCACAAAGACACAAGAACAAGAACACGAAAACGAAGAATTGCACGGCCTATCAGAACGATATAAAAAAGTAGATGAAATCCCATTTGACTTCGAACGCCGCAGAATGAGCGTTGTTGTGGAGGACAACAAAACTCAGCTTATCACCAAAGGCGCAGTCGAAGAAATGCTCTCTATCAGCAGCTTCGCTGAGTTTGACGGCGAAGTCGTTCCTCTGAGCAATGAAATCAGAGCATTTGTGCTAAAAAAAGTAAATGAATTTAACGAAAAAGGCTTTCGCGTTATTGCCGTTGCTCAGAAAACCAACCCATCTCCCGTGGGCGCTTTCTCGGTTGCTGATGAATCCGACATGGTGCTCATGGGTTATCTGGCATTTCTAGACCCTCCCAAAGAATCTGCCTTTGCAGCACTAAAGGCACTAGACGAACTCGGCGTAAATGTAAAAGTGCTTACCGGCGACAATGACCAGGTCACGCGGTATGTCTGCAAACAAGTCGGATTATCATCCGAAGAAATACTGCTCGGCCCTGAACTTGAAGGTATGACTGATGACGCGCTAGGGGTCGCTGTTGAGCAAATCAGCGTGTTTGCAAAGCTATCGCCGCAACAAAAAGAAAGAATCATCGTTGCACTTCGGAAAAACGGCCATAGCGTTGGTTACATGGGCGATGGAATAAATGATGCACCCGCAATGAAAGCCGCAGATGTCGGCATCTCAGTGGACACCGCTGTTGATATTGCAAAAGAGTCTGCCACCGTCATTCTTTTAGAAAAAGATTTGATGGTGCTCGAAAAAGGCATAATCGAAGGGCGCAAGACTTATGCCAATATGATTAAGTATATAAAAATGACAGCAAGTTCAAATTTCGGCAATATGTTTGCCGTACTAATCGCAGGGTTATTATTGCCGTTTATGCCCATGCTTCCCATACATTTGCTTTTGCTGAACCTGATTTACGATTTCTCCTGCATTGCAATTCCATGGGATAATGTCGACAAGGAATATATATCCGTACCCAGAAAATGGGATGCTTCATCAGTTGGAAAATTTATGCTGTGGCTCGGCCCGACAAGCTCCATATTCGACATAACCACATTTGCCCTATTGTATTTCATCATAGGCCCCGCAGTTGTCGGGCAGCAGTTCCACGAAATAACTGACACGGCAAAACAAGCCCTGTTTATCGCAGTTTTCCACGCAGGCTGGTTTGTCGAATCCATGTGGTCACAAACACTCATAATACACATGCTGCGCACACCAAAAATCCCATTTATTCAAAGCCGTGCTTCTGCCCCACTGACACTCATATCGTTTGCCGGAATCGCTGTATTGACTGCAATACCTTTCACAGAAATAGGCACATCAATCGGGCTGGCTGCGCTTCCATGGGCTTTCTTCCCCTGGCTTGCACTGACCGTAATTGCCTACATGGCAGTTATGACCATATTCAAAAAGATTTATATCAAACGATATGGCGAACTGCTATGATATGATTACATTAGAAATGCAAAAAGATGCCATAAGAAAAAGCTAGTTAGTTGGAATACGCTACACTAGCTCATATATTATTGGGAGATGAATCTTTGTCCAAGATGTCGTTCTCCACCCAGCTCCATCTTACTGTTTCAAAACAAACAAATTTAGATGGAGGTTAGCTATGTTAACAATAAACTTAAGAGAAATCTATTACTGGTGCAAAGAAGACACATTCGTAGATGTTACTGAAGAAATGTTCGAAGCTATGAAGTCTGCTGATCGTCAACAAGCAGCATATTATCGACGTGCTTGTTGGCACAAAGCATACTACTCCCTTGATTGCAATGATGGGATTGAAAATCTCGCTATAAACCGCATGCCGTCACCTGAAACAATATTTATCAATAAAGAAGCTACTCGGGAGTTATATGCAAATATTTGCAAACTTCCCGAAATACAGCAACGACGACTCAATGCATACTATTTTTCCGACCTCAATTACCGGCAAATAGCTGAAAATGAGGGCGTTTCACAAAGTAGTGTCAGTTGCTCCGTCCGGTCTGCTTTGAAAAGTCTCAGGAATTCCATAACCAATAATCACTCAAAAAAAGTCAAGATCAAAAGAGACACCCCACATACAATAATATAATTCGATCAATACATAAATAATCGGCGAAAATCGGTTTGCTGCTTTCGCATCAAGCCGATTTTCCTGTGTCTCACTCATGAGCCGCTGTGGTGGAGATAAGATTGAACAATCATAACAACAATTAGGCACGTGTGATACAATACGATGAGGTGCTGATAAAGCACAAACTTTTAAAAAAGAAAGGTTTGAAAAAATGAAATTACAATCAAAGCGGTTATACATAGCCCCTTTTACAATTGATATGGCTCAAAGCGTACATCTCAACTCACTTGATGAGGACAACAGGAAATTTGTACCTGACGAAGTTTTTGAAACAAAGGACATTGCCGAAAAAGTACTTACATCACTCATATCATTTTATGATATAGAGGGGAAGCCGAAAGTTTATGCGATTGCGCTTAACGACGGGCAGCATATAGGTCACGTTCAAGCCGCACCGATAGGAAAAGGTTGGGAGATTGGGTATCATATTGGAAAAGCATTTACAGGTAATGGATATGCAACAGAAGCAGTTAAGGTGTTTCTTCCGTTTATCTTAGATAAATTGAATGTTTCCGAAATTGTTGGGATATGTCACTCAAGCAATATGGCATCACGTAAAGTCATGGAGCATTGTGGCTTTATGTTGCAGTTTGACAGGCTTGGATTCTACCAGTGGAAAATCAAAAAAATCCGAAAATATAAATACATTAAGTGAAATTAAGCGACTTTGGGGAGAGTGCAATGCTAACAGCAAAACTTTTCAAAAGCAACAGCTTGGCAGCTACAGTTCATGGTCTGCCCCATATAGTTGGTCCAACTTTAAAGTTAGTAATTTGCTGATTTAATCAATGTTGCCTTGTCAAGGCTTGAGGGTGGAGATTTGCGTCTCCCGCAGCAAATACTACCCGGCCTTGCCAGCGCTGAGTAAACTGGAGTGGTGGCGTTGTCTCACAACTCCATCATGATTCTTCACCCTCCGCTTTTATCGTTTGATACTGATATGCCCGCATAAGTTTTGTATTTTCGGAAGCCACCGCTATATCATGATTGCTTGGCGCATGACGGAGGTTGGGGTCTGCCCTGATTGCACTTGCCCGCTTACTTAGTTCAAGCAATTTCATCTGAATTTTTTGTTCTCGCATATCATCAACTCCCTATATCTTGCTCACATCCCATGTGCTGACTGCGAGCTTCCATACTTCATCATTGACAGGGAACTCCGTTGCCCCTACTTCTTTCCCGGTTTCCATCAGATGAATTACAAAGGGCATGAAATAGTCCTTCGCTGTTCGCAGCTCCAAATCCATGATTTCAGACCACACCGGGGCATATGCCGCAAACCCGGACATTTCAAGCCCTTCGGCGACGGCATCCAAGTCGTAAGCCACTCTTCGTTCATCAACCTTCCATCCGGCATCTGTCAGTGTCAAAATTGTGTATGCTGCCCTTGTATCCCAATCTAATGGCTCTCCGCACGACCCCGGATTTATGAACAGTTTACCGTCATACTCCATGTGAAACTGTAAGTGGTTATGTCCCGACAAGTGAACGCCTTTAGGCATTGCTTTTATTTCGGCAATGGCTTCGGGGCAATTAAGTAGAGCGGCTTTTGCTTGAGCAAGGTATCCTTCATGGGCAAGTGGTGCTAATTTCATTATATGTCGAAGGTCACAGGCATGGAAAAGCTCAATCTTGGGTTTCCGAAAATATAAATCCATATGATGGGTAAGATGAATTTTTGTACCCCTATCTGCTAGGACTGCCGACTCCGGCAACTCAGCCAAATATGTCAAATTTTCCGGCAACAACGAACGATATGCCCAGTACACAGGCTTAAACTGTTCATTAGCCAGCTCTGCCGGATTACGACCCTGCAAGTCGATTAGATAGCCTTCGCCATTTCCGCGGATGACAACACACGATTCTAATTTCCTTATAGTTTCAACAACAGAATTGCCGTAGGGAAAACTTGACGCATAGTCGCCCAACAACAGAAACTTATCCACGACCTGCGACATAGCATCAGCCAAAACAGCATTAAATGCGTGTATGTTTCCGTGAACATCGGAAATGATTGCATATTTCAACTTCGGTTCATCCCCCTTTAGCTTACCACTACAACCTCATTATAGCCGAAGGTGGGCATATTCTCAATCGTTAAGACAAAAAAATAGCCGGACGCATCCCCAACGAGTCTAATCTCGCTACGGATGGTTCGACTACGTTCACTACTGTCTGGAGATAAGCGGGATCGAATCGCTGACCTCCTGACTGCCAGTCAGGCGCACTCCCAAGTTAGCCTTTCACGATAACCTTGAAAAAGGGCTAATTTGGGGTAGATTGATGCGCAAAAGAACTTAGTATTAAACAAAATTACACCGCATTCCTAAAAGCTCCTATCCATAACAATCAAGACAGAATTACAGACATCATCAAAGCTAATATCTGCCGCATAATCAAACTCGATTTGATACCGTTCCCAAAAGCCACGCATTTGTACATTTCCTCGTATGCTCTCCACTATCGCTGGGTAATGCTCTATCACAGCACTACTACCCCTGCGAGTGGTGGTTTCTTCAAGAGCCTGTTTTAATATAACCGTGTCACAATCAGAACCACGCA
>WQUY01000039.1 GCA_009781855.1 Oscillospiraceae bacterium
ATACAACGATATCTGCCGAGGCCCACTGGGCATATCTTTCAAAGTTCTGCTCATAAGCAGGAAATCCGGTATAACCGTAACCGGTCTTTGGACCCCACGGTGTACCATGAGACGGTATCCTGCCCTCAGGCCATCCGGTCTCAGGATTAATCGGCCCTTGATTTCTCCAATGATCCGGGCTCATTGCGGAAGTTTCATGACCACCTGTACCGCTGGTTACGGACACCGTGGTTCCGCCTGCTGCCAGTGTGATTGTAATGGCATCAGTCATGTTGGTAATGCCTTGTGCAACATAGTTGGCTCCGAAAATAGCCCATAGTTGCTCTCTGAGCAGATCGGCCATAGCCGTGGTTATTTCTACATTCTTTTGCTTTGCGTAGTACATAACCAGAATTTGAACCGGCTCGCCATTTTCAAGTTTATTTCTAAATGGCGCTCTGGAAGCTGTCGGAATATTATTGAGCGGCTCAATCTCAGCTAATGGGTTTACAAAAACGATTTCAACCGGTGTGCTCGCAACGGCAAATGGAAGCGCCATGCCGAATAGCATCGTTAAAGCCAACAGGCAACCCAAAAACTTTTTGAATTTCTTCATATGTCTTCCCCCTATTATTCAGATTCGACGCCGACATGTATATACCCGTTGCCACCATTTGAGGCTCCGTTTGTATAACCATTGTCGCCATTGAGATAATCGTTATCTTCGCTGGCATAACAATCATCGTCATCTATATCATCACGCTCTTCGTCAGCATAATCATCGTCAACATAATCATCCTCATCTGCATACTTGCGCTCTTCGTCAATATAATCATCATCGTCACCGTTAATATAGACCAAATCAGCAAGCGCTTGTCTCAAATTTTCATATGCTTCGAGTATTGCAAACAGATTGGCATTTTCGTTTGCTAAAACATTTCTAGAAACTTCAAGTACCGCTTGCAGCGCAGACCATGATTCTGCCGTATAGTCTTCTTCAGCTAATTCGTCATTGATTATATCTTCTTCGATTGCATCAACAAGCATCCTGAGTTGCTGATACATCTGATCAAAGATGTCGAGCATAAGACCCTGTACACCTGCGTGCACGATTGCCCACGCGCCGCGCCCGCTTCTACTGTCAAAGTCAACCGTAGCAGTACCGGCTACATCAGCGATTTCAACTGAATTTGCAGCATCGCTATTTACCGCACGAACGACGAATGTATAGTTTCCGCCTGGCAAGCTGCTAAATGTATGTGTAAGTGTATCGCCTACATCTGTCCAAGTTCTGCCGCCATCTGCCGAAACCTCATAGATTATCGTTCCAACAGCGCGAGCCGGAGCCTCCCAAGACAATTCGGCGTCAGCGCCGTTAACTAAAACTGCGAAGTTCTGTGGAGCTGACGATACTTGCGTTGCCCCAATAAGCTGTGCATGGAATCCACTGCCCCAATCGGAACCACCGACACTGAATACTTGGTTCGGAGCAGCACAACCACCAACTATTATTGGCCATACCAAGCTAGCCTGTGCAACATTACCGCCTACCAAATGATTCTGCATAAGCGCTTTCGTGTCCATGTTCCGAACACTGGATGTACCAGCTCCAACAGGCGTATAATTAGGATTCGTATTATCGGTACCGGAAGGTCTCGACAAAACATCCGCACCAGGTCCGGCCAGTGCAACAATTGCAACTGCACCGACAGCCCTACCTTCAGCCGCCTGTGTAATCACAGCTCCCGGTAGTGGATCTTGTGTACCCGTTCCCACACCTGCTCCGCTGCCTGTCGCCAAGCGTGCCTGACTTGTGATCACCAGAGAAACTGTATTTGCACCCGCACCAAATCCCATAAATTCACTGTGTGAAACCCAGCCGGACGGTAAATAACGCAGCGTCTCGGCTATAACAGGTACATTAAATTCTTGCAGACGAATCATAGAGCCGCGTCTGGCTGTATCTTCCGGTCTATTGAGTCCGATATTACGATAAGATAGACTGATAGCGCGACCAATAGAAACATTGGCCGACAGTGTATTTCCAAGCGGACCTCCGCCCAGAATACCGTCTTCAACACTGCGGTCATTAATCATACCGAGTTCATGACTGATAGGCCCGCTGACGATGAGCGACACCGTCATATTACCTAAGCTGTTACGTAATGCGCGGTCGATATCAAAACCTGCATATTCGCGCGAGTTGGCAATGGCTTCCATCGCAGCCAAAATGATTGGGAAGTATTCCGGTGCTGCACCGGCCATTACTGCATTGACTGCGACATTTTCAACAGTGACGATACCGCCGCCAACCATCATGCCCAATACTTCATTGCCTGCACGGCCTCCCGACTGAGCAATCATCGCATTTACGAGTTCCGAAGTCGGAATGACCAACGGCAATCCATCACCAAAGTTGTGTTGATTTGCCATACGCAAAAAGTTTCGCCCTGCCGCTGCCAAAGAATTTCCGGACACACTGCCGGGGATATCAACAGCCATCATAGCAGGTGTTATAATCGGTGGAAAGTGCTCACCAGAGGCTAAAGTAGTGGTTAATGCATCATTAGCGCGCGCGAGTACGCCGCCTGTACCACCCAAAATATGTGTATCAATCCAATCGTCGCGCTCACTCCCGACCGCTCTGCTGAACGACCTGGAATACAACATTGCATCAATGACCACCACACGCATTTCAGTGAATCCGTTTTTCAAAGCACCATTTCTTAGCGCCGGTTCAAACATTTCATTTACAATCACAACAACAGGTGTGCCGCGTGCTTCGATTTCTCTGGCATAATAAGATGCCCATAAAGCCGCCATATTGTCGTCTACAACACCAATCACAACAGCGGCATTATTCGCCCAATTATCAAAGTCCGCACCGGATCTTGGCCCTGCTGTGTTGACCGGGATGGTGAAACTATCGGTTCCTGACGGGTCGTGATTTGCAATCAAATTGCTGGCTATTGAGCCAATAATGTGCGCATCATTTGGTCTGTCAAAACGGAGCTGTAGAATTTCCCCATTACCTACATTGCCACTCCGCTCTGTGAGTGGTTGGTTGTCTGGCATATTCGTCGCATCAAATCCAAAAGGATTGAGAAAAGCGAGTGTAGTACTCGCCCCTGCGATTGGCATAGCAACACCACTCAGCAGTGCGACGGTCAGTATCAGAACCAACACTTGTGAAAATCTCTTTTTCTTCACTCTTGTTCCTCCTATATAAGATATGCAAGATTCAGTGTTTGCGTAGGGTTTTTGCTGTAAGGCTATTCCATGCGTTGTAAAATTTTTCGCGTATGCCCTCCTTTGTGTATATTTGGTTTTTCGCCCACCATTCTGATGTTTGCCAAGGCATTTTTGAGGCTCTTCAGTTGCCATAGGGTGATGGGCGGAGCCTCATCGTTTAGCTGACGGACGACGAGGTTCAGCTCCCGCCAGATTAGAGTAACGATATCATAGGTGTGAGGCATATACAAGAAAAATCAGGCTAAAATTCAAAGTTTTTCTGCACAGAGGCACCGAAAAACATCATTAACAATGCTTATCAGCGCCTCGTAATTGGTGATAGATTCAAAAATTTTTTGCAAGAGCAGTGTGCAGTGCGGAGTTTAGGGTGATGGCCACATAAGCGTAGCACCGGTTCAAAACCCAATAATACACTTCTTTACACAGACCGAAACGCACTTACCGCAACCGGTACACTGCGCATAATCAATAACTGCCAAAAAGTCATTTGCCTGTATTGCATCCGCCGGACACTCTTTGACGCATTTCATACACCCTATACAACCAACCTGACATTTGTCCTTCAACACAGCGCCCTTCTCTGTATTCTTACACAGCACAGCAACCGCAACTGAGGCATTTTCAACAGATATCAAATCATACGGACAGGCTTTGACGCATAACCCACAACCGCTACACTGGCGGGGTCTTATGTGCGCAAGGCCTTTTTCTATACATATCGCATCGCTCGGGCAAACTTTCAAGCAATCTCCAAATCCCACACACCCAAAAGCGCAAGCATTCTGCCCACCAAAATGCAACTTCACTGCACGGCAGGTGTTCATACCAGTATATTCCATTTTTGCACGCTTTGTTTCTGTATCGCCCAAGCAATGTACCATCGCCATTCGCCTGACTACTCCGCCATCTTCAAGCCCCATAATTGAACTCAGTTGCTTCGCCAAATCAGCCCCTCCCGGAGTGCAAATGTTCGGTTGCGCTGCACCTTCAACCAAGGCCGCCGCATATCTGTCACACCCACTATATCCACATGCACCGCAATTGGCACCGGGCAGCAAACTGCGCACCAGAATGACCCGCTCGTCCACTTCCACATGCATAAGTTTTGAGACAACCGAAAGCAAAACCGAACAAACAAGCCCAATCACTGTAACAGAAACTATCGCAATAATTATTGTGTTCATAAGCTATATACCCTTTATTTTATCCAAATAAGTTTTCTACAACGCCTTCAAATGCGAAAAACGCCATAGACAAAATCGCCGCAGAAATGAGCGTAATCGGCATTCCCTTAAATGGCTCCGGCGGCTGTGATGCTTCTGTTTGCTGTCTTACACTTGTAAACAAAACCATTGCAAGAAAAAAGCCCAATCCAGAACCAAAGGCATTAACCATTGATTGCGCAAAAGTCAGCTCGTTGCTTACATTGGAAATCGTAACAGCCAGAATAGCACAATTTGTCGTCATGAGCGGAAGATAGACCCCAAGGGCATCATAGAGGGGCGGGATATATCTTTTGAGTACGATTTCGACTATTTGCACCAGCGTTGCAATGACAAGAATGAACACCACTGTCCGCATAAACCCAAGCCCATTTGCATGGAGCAGATATGTCTGTATCGGCCATGTAACAACTGATGCCAGTAGCATTACAAACATTATTGCAATGCCCATGCCCATTGAGCTTTTTATATCTTTCGATACACCCAAAAATGGACAAACGCCCAAAAATTTACGCAACACATAGTTGTTTACCAAAACTGCGCTCATCATAATCACAATCATACCGCGAAAATCCATCAGCTTTCACATCCCTTCTGCGACACTTTTCCGCAAGCGACTGCCGATGGGCAGCCCGCACAACCAAACTCAGTCTTTTTGATTGCTTGTCCTTTTGATATTTTGTTGACCAGCGCAATGAAACATGCAAAGACGATAAATCCTCCCGGAGCCAGCGTAAAAATCGCAGCATTATGCTCACTGAGCCATGGCAGTGAAATCCCAAACCATGAACCACTGCCGAACACCTCCCGGATTGTCGCAATTGCGAGCAACGCCAAGGTAAATCCGGCACCTGAACCCAACGCATCCAGAATCGAATCAAATGTCCTATGCTTGCTGGCAAACATCTCTGCACGTGCAAAAATGATGCAATTCACTGCAATCAGCGGCAAAAATATACCCAAAGACTGGTATAGCGTGTATGCATATGCTTCAACAGCCATTTCAGCCAGCACCGTAAAACTGGCAATGAGGATGATGTAACAGGGTATACGCACTTTGCTTGGTATCATGTTTCTAAGTAAGGATATCACGATATTTGAGCCTAACAATACGAAAGTTGTGGCAACACCCATACCTATTGCATTTTCTGCCTGAGTTGAAACCGCCAGTGCAGGGCATGTGCCTAAAATCAGAACCAAAACGGGATTTTCTTTAATAATCCCCCTAGTCAAAGTCTTTAATCTTTTCATTGCAGCCCCCTAATCGTTTCCAAAATGGCAAACGCTTCTCTCATGGCATTGATATAGGCAACAGTTGAAATAGTAGCCCCCGAAACGGCCTGTATACCATCAAGTCTGCTGTCTTTTCCATTAAACTGATCTGTAAAGTTTGCATCATCTATAACCGTGCCAATGCCCCGGGTTTCGGTATGCTGCAGTGTTGAGTTGCTGAGTATCCGTCCATCCGGCCCTATTGCGCACATTACCCTTATTTCTCCGCTAAAGCCATTGACAGAAACTATAAATATATAGCCAACATCATTTTTTGTCCTATATGCCGCCCTTATTGCTCTGGGAAGCACTACATTTTCAATAGGCTCAAATCCTGTGGCTTCTGGTATTTTCTCTGCCATTGCGGAAAGCGCACGCTCTGCAGCTGCCAATTCGATTACAGGATATGTGACACTGTTCATGAGCGCCAACGCCCCGGTCACAACCAAACAAATCAGCGTCAAAACAAGTATGGGTACAACAAAATCATTTTTCACGATTTGACACCTCCCAACGGCTTGGACATCGTGAATTTATTGATATAAGGGGTCAGGATATTCATCAGTAATATTGCAAAAGATACGCCTTCCGGATAACTACTGTACAATCGAAACAATACCGTAAACAGCCCGCAGCCTATACCAAATATAAATCGCCCCTTATTGGTTGTTGGTGAAGTGACATAGTCTGTGGCCATAAAGATTGCACCCAAAAACAGACCGCCGCCAAAGATCTGATGAACCGGCTCTTGCCCCAAAATGGCAGTACAAAGGAAAACCACTGCAATGAACGCGACGGGCACATGCCATGATATGACACGTCTTATAAGCAAATAAGCTCCGCCCAGAAGTAGCGCCAAATTACTTGTTTCACCCAAGCTTCCTCCACGCATTCCGATAAACATATCCCAAATACCGGGCAGAGCCGCTACCTCTCCCCTGCCTATAAGCGCTAGTGGCGTTGCTCCGGTTATTCCATCAACCGGATTTACCCATGTTGTCATGGTAACGGAAAAAGCGAGAAACATCACCACACGAGCTGTAATTGCAGGGTTTGCAAAGTTTTTGCCCAGCCCTCCGAACAATTGCTTTACAAGTATGATTGCAACTGCACTTCCAAATACCGCTTGCCAAAGAGGAATTGTGACAGGCAGGTTAAATGCAAGCAAAACACCAGTGATACATGCTGAAAAATCAGTTATGGCATTGGGCTTTTTTACGATTTTTAAAAACGCCCATTCAAAAATGATACAAGAAGCAACACAAACTGCGGTCACAAGCGCAGCACGCGCACCAAAAATCAAAATCGAGGCTATAAGCGCAGGAATCAGCGCTATCAGCACATCAAGCATGATCCGGCTGGTTGTTGACTTATCATAAATATGAGGCGAAGTTGAAACACTAAAATTGCTCATATCGCAACCCCCTCTTTTGCCTTTTGCTCAGTAGCTCTCTGTGCCGCAGCTTTTTGCGCCGCCTTTTCAGTCCAGAGCAAATCCTTTGAAAGTTGCATCACTTGCACAAGCGGCCGCTTTGCCGGGCAGATATATGCACAGCAACCACATGCGACACACATGTTCACCTTGTGCAACTCCAGAAGTTCAAGCTTTTTCATATCATATGCAGCTTCAATCTGCACAGGCATCAGACTCATCGGACATCTACCTATACAACGTCCACATTTTATACAAGCCGTTACCTTTGGCATTTTTACATCCTTTTCCAAAAATGCAAGTATCGCATTTGTTGTCTTTACAACAGGAACATCAAGGCTGGGTAGAGACGTTCCCATCATTGGGCCTCCAGCAATTATCTTTTTTGGCTCACCGACAAAACCATCGCAAAATTCAAAAAGTTCCTTTATGGGCGTGCCTATTGGGGCAATGAGATTTTTTGGAGTTCTGACCGCAGTGCCATCTACTGTAACGACCTTCTGAACCAGCGGTATCCCAAGTTTGAAATACCGCGCAAAAACAGTGATCGTCGTACAGTTCATGACCAAACAGCCGACATCATGAAGCCTCGCCCCCTCAGGCACAATGCGCCCGGTCACATTGTAAACAAGCACTTTCCTCTCGCCTTGCGGGTACATACTGGGCAGAATGAAAATGTCTACCTGATCATCACCATCGAAAAGCTCTTTCATCTTGTTGATTGCTTCCAGCTTATTATCCTCAATGCAAATGACAACTTTTTTTGGGTTTATAAACCGCTTCAATAATTGTACACCCTGATGAACATATTCAGCGCCTCCGACCATTGTCCTTGTGTCGGATGTTACGTAAGGCTCACATTCAGCGCCATTAATCAAAATATAATCGAGTTTATCAATGTCTTTTATCGTAAGTTTTGCAGCCGTTGGAAAGCCTGCTCCCCCAAGCCCAGCTGAACCAGAATCCCTGACCGCATCCAGAAATTCTTGCAGGGTATTGGCCTTAGGCAACTTTATTCCCTCATGCAGTTCCTGTTTTCCATCGGAAGCAATGGTTATGGATGTTGCTTTTTTGCCAGTAATCATATCACGGTCGTTTATACTCTTTACGACACCGGATACGCTTGCATGTATGGGCGCGGAGACAAAACCTGCCGCTTCACCAATGAGCTGCCCTACTTTGACTTCGTCGCCCATTTTAACGACGGGTTTTGCAGGCGTTCCGGAATGCATGGACATGGGTATGCAAACTTCTGCGGGCAAAGGTAAAAACCTTGCTTTACAAAACTGAGTGTTTTTGTTGTGTGGCGGGAAAACGCCTTTGATTTTTTTGAGTAACAAAAAAAATCACCTCCGGGGATTCAATATTTTATAAGCTTTCATTAGCAAGACTCGTGTATTTCAGGATATGAGTTTTCAAGGGGAGCAGGAGGTTAAGCCACAGGGAACGGCCTGCCGGCGGCCATACTTTTCTGCTTGCCCAGAAAAGTATGCAAAAGACGAGAGCTGTTCTATGATAAAATTCGTAGGGGCATAACTGTGTTTGCCCGGACATGTCAAAAAGCATTAGTAACACCCTCGCAATTCAAACCAAACTCATCGCATCTACTCATATTTCATGAGTTATCACAATTCCATTTTACAAAATTATACAACCATTTTCAAAAAACGTCAAACAAAAATCGCTGCCACACAGAAAAATTCTATATGGCAGCGATAAAATTCAGACTATTTTTATTAATTCTACTTAACAATCACCTTGCAAAAATTCTTTTTCCCACGACGCACAACAATACCCTCGCCTTTACACTCATCTGACGAAAACCCAGCAGTTATTGAAGTCACTTTAACACCATTAACCTCAACACCCCCCTGATCTACAGCCCGGCGCGCATCTGACTTTGATTGACAAAGCCCCGATTTTTGCAAAATACTGAGGATATCCGTAAACCCATCGACAAAATCAGACTCCGTAAACTCCACCGTCGGCATATCGGCAGCACCTCCGGACTCAAAAAGCGCACGGGCAGTTTGCTTTGACTGCTCCGCTATCTGCTCCCCATGAATCAACGCCGTCAGCTCAAAAGCCAACACTTCCTTTGCCTTATTGAGCTGCTGACCTTCAAGCTTCTCAAGCTCATAAATTTCTTCAATCGGCAAAAATGTCAGCAATTTCAAGCACTTGATAACATCCGCATCATCAACATTACGCCAATATTGGAAAAACTCAAATGGGCTTGTCTTTTCCGCATCCAACCAAACGGTACCCCTTGCGGTCTTGCCCATCTTATTACCCTCAGAATTTAGAAGAAGCGTAATCGTGAGCGCATGAGAATCCTTCGCAAGCTTGCGACGAATCAGCTCCGTACCCGCAAGCATATTAGACCACTGATCATCTCCGCCAAACTGCATATTGCAGTTGTATCTGCTAAAAAGCTCATAGAAATCATAGGCCTGCATGATCATGTAGTTAAACTCTAAAAAAGTCAGACCCTTTTCCATCCTGTTTTTATAGCACTCTGCCGAAAGCATACGATTTACAGAAAAATGCGGCCCAACATCACGCAAAAATTCAAGATAATTAAGCCCCCGCAACCAATCTGCATTGTTGACCATCAAAGCCTTTCCGGCAGAAAAATCAATGAACCGGGACATCTGCTCTTTAAAACAATTGCAGTTGTGTTCAATGGTCTCAACTGTCATCATATTGCGTAAATCCGCTCTGCCCGATGGGTCGCCAATCATGCCTGTACCACCGCCAACAAGGGCAATGGGCTTATTTCCAGCCATCTGCAACCGCTTCATGAATGACAGAGCCATAAAATGCCCCACATGAAGCGAGTCGGCAGTCGGATCAAACCCGATATAAAATGTGGCTTTGCCAGTATTAATCATCTCGCTGATTTCTGCCTCATCCGTGACCTGCGCGATAAGCCCACGCGCTTTTAGCTCTTCATATAATGTCATATCATTCGCCCCTCTAAAAAATCTTTAGTATGCTCAAAAATGATTAAAACCTTGCAGCCAACTAAACCGCAAGGTCTCTCTAATTTGTGGTGGGGGAGGACGGATTCGAACCATCGAAGTCACTGACAACAGATTTACAGTCTGCCCCCTTTGGCCACTCGGGAACTCCCCCATATTAAAATGAAAATGGAGCTGGTGGACGGACTCGAACCCCCGACCTGCTGATTACAAATCAGCTGCTCTACCAACTGAGCTACACCAGCGGATAACAACCCTGCAAAGTTGACGTGCAAGCTATGATAGCAAACCAAAACACATTTGTCAACTGATAAAAGTAAAAATTTTTGTCACACGGTTTTATTTTCGTTCATAATGTGGTATAGTAATGCGAAACACTCACTCCGGATGAGCACTGATTTAATTTGCCATAAGTAGTTGCAAGTTAATCAGCAATTGCCTGGAGTATCATGCTGAAAGGTTTAAAATCCATGATAAACAAAGCTATTTCTAAAATCTTTGGCACACATAATGACAGAGAACTCAAGACCCTTATGCCAATAATAAATAAAATTGAAAGCCTCGAAGATGAATACCGGAATATATCTGATGAACAGCTCAAGGCAAAGACTCCAGAATTTATTAAACGCCTCGAAGCGGGTGAAACACTCGATGATATACTGCCCGAAGCATTTGCAGCAGCCCGTGAAGCATGTGATCGAGTCCTTGGCATGCGCCCGTTCCATGTCCAGCTGATCGGCGGACTGGTGCTGCATCAGGGAAGAATCGCGGAAATGAAAACCGGTGAGGGTAAAACCCTTGTGGCCGTAATGCCCTCATACCTCAATGCACTTTCCGGAAGAGGCGTGCATGTCGTCACTGTCAACGACTACTTGGCTCGCCGCGATAGCGAATGGATGGGTAAAGTCCATCGTTTCATGGGTCTAAACGTCGGCCTGATTGTACACGGCCTGACCAGTGAAGAACGCCGAGCAGCCTATGCGTCGGATATCACATACGGCACCAACAACGAATTGGGCTTTGACTATCTTCGTGATAATATGGCGCTTTACAAACAAGATATGGTTCAAAGAGGCCATATTTTTGCCATTGTTGACGAAGTGGACTCGATTTTAATTGACGAAGCCAGGACTCCGCTCATTATATCCGGACAGGGCGATGAGTCCAATGAGCTCTATACAAAAGTTAATGAATTTGTCGCAAGGCTCAAAAAGACCGTTTTCGCAAGTTTAGACGAAAAGGCCGAAGAGGACGAGAGCCTCAGTGCCGACTACATCGTTGACGAAAAGGCAAAAACAGCAACCTTAACCGCAAAGGGCATTAAAAAGGCAGAGCAGCATTTTAACCTCGAAAACCTCGCCGATCTTGAAAACAGCACATTATCGCATCACATCAATCAAGCGCTGAAAGCGCATGGCACAATGCGTCGTGATGTTGATTATGTCGTCAAAGAGGGCGAAGTCATCATCGTAGACGAATTTACAGGGCGACTTATGGAGGGCAGGCGTTACTCCGAAGGACTTCATCAGGCGATTGAGGCCAAAGAGCGCGTCGAAGTCGCACGTGAAAGCAAAACCCTTGCCACAATAACTTTCCAAAACTATTTCCGCCTGTATGAAAAACTCTCCGGCATGACAGGTACTGCCTCGACTGAGGCAGAGGAATTTGGGGCAATATACAAACTAGACATCATAGAGATACCCACAAACCGTCCGCTCATAAGAATAGATACCGCTGATGTGGTTTACAAAAACGAGATGGGCAAATTCAGGGCAATCATTAAACAAATCGAAGAATGCTACCAAAAAGGTCAGCCTGTACTTGTCGGTACTGTATCCATTGAAAAGAGTGAACTGCTCTCTTCTCTGCTCAAAAAAAGCGGAGTACCCCATCATGTCCTCAACGCAAAGCATCACGAAAAAGAAGCTGAAATTGTAGCGCAGGCAGGTAAAATCGGCTCAGTAACCATCGCCACAAATATGGCGGGTCGTGGTACAGACATAGTGCTTGGCGGCAACGCAGAATACCTTGCCAAAAACGATATGAAAAAGGCCGGGATGAGCGAAGAGCAGATTGCCGAAGCAACCGGTTATGCAGAAACAGACGACCCAGATATCATTGCCGCAAGGAAAATGTTCTCTGAAAGGCTTGAAGCACACAAGGCAGTCACTTCTGTTGAGGGTGAAAAAGTAAGAGCCGCCGGTGGACTGTGCATTCTCGGTACAGAACGGCATGAATCGCGAAGAATTGATAATCAGCTTCGCGGACGTGCCGGTAGACAGGGAGACCCGGGTGCAACTCGGTTCTATATTGCTTTGACAGATGATATCATGCGTCTTTTTGGTTCCGAACGCATCATGGGCATGATGGATTCTCTGGGGCTTGAAGAAGATATGCCTATAGACAAAAAGATGTTGTCCAATGCCATTGAATCGGCACAGCGCAGGGTTGAAAGCCGCAACTTCCAGTCCCGAAAAGCCGTGCTTGAATATGACGATGTCATGAACATGCAGCGCACGCTCATATACAATCAACGCCGCAAGGTGCTTGACGGCGATGATGTGACTCAAAACATCAAATCTATGATATCCGATACAATCGAGTCTTCGATCGACGTTGGATTTGGCGAACATGCTCTAATCAACGAACACTCAAGGCTTGCAGAGATTTTATTGCCGCTCGAACCGTTATTCTTAAAAAAAGGCGAAATAACCATGCCGGAATCCGGTTATGATAAACAAGAACTTCAAGAGCTTTTAGAGCGTAAAGCTATGGCCGTTTATGCAGCCAAAGAGGTTGATCTCGGCCATGCTCCCGGCAGCGATGTTCCCATCATGCGGGAGCTGGAACGGGTCATCATGCTGCGCGTTGTTGACGAGTTCTGGATGGAACATATTGATGCAATGGAAAGCCTGCGCGACAGTGTTCGTCTTCGTGCATACGCTCAAACCAATCCGGTCGATGAGTATAAGCGAGAAGGCTTTGACATGTTTGAACAGATGGTCGGTGGAATAAAAGAAGAAGTTGTGCGACGCATGTTTATCGTCAGACTCAGGAAAGACGAATCCTTGCAGAGACGCGGCGTTGCAAAGAATTTCAACGCTTCCGCACAAAATGTGGGAGGTGGCGGCCGTCAAAAGCCTATCAAAAAGGGGCAGAAAATCGGACGCAATGACCCTTGTCCATGCGGCAAGAAACGTCCAAACGGCCTGCCAATGAAGTATAAAGATTGCTGCGGAAGAACTGCATAATGTTTAAGGAAAACAATACAAACGGCGTCACTTTTATGACCGCACCCAATATCACAACAACACATGCCTTTACAACACGTTTTGGTGGAGTCAGCAACGGCATCTATGAGTCGCTGAATCTCGGTCAAAACCTTGGCGACACGCGTGAGGATGTGAAGGAAAACTACAGGCGTTTGTGCAATGCTCTGGGTATTGATTTGGACGACATCGTCACATCCAGGCAAGTGCATCGCGCAGATATAAGGCTTGTGATGAAGTCTGATTGTGGGCATATATTTGCCTCGAATGATTCAGAAGCATGTGACGGGCTTATCACCCGTGAGGACGCTGCTGCCTTAATGATTTTCACAGCAGACTGTGTGCCCATCCTCTTTCATGACCCGGTTGCAGGTGTCGTTGGGGCTGTACATGCCGGCTGGCGCGGAACAGCCGCAAATATCGCAGGCGCTGCAATACGAAAAATGGAAGAAACAGGATGTATTTCAAAAAACATCAACGCCGCTATCGGGCCATGCATCTCTAAATGCTGTTTTGAAACGGATATAGATGTGGTTGACGGACTGTCCGAGGTTCTCAGTGAAGATATTCAAAACTGCGTAGAAAAGCATAAGGAAAAGTATAAAGTAGACTTAAAAGAAGCAAACAAACTGCTTCTTTTAAGAACCGGCGTCAGCAATATAACGATATCTGACGAATGCACATCATGTCATAACCATAAGTACTGGTCACACAGACGTACAAAAGGCAATCGAGGAAGCCAAGCAACCCTGATTAAGCTGCCAAGCACTTAATTTATAACGGCTCTGCCACTTTACTTTCTGTACGCTTTGATGAAAGGGTAAGACACATGCCAAAATCAAAACTTATAAGTTTATTTATTCTGCTGATTCTTGTACCAGCCATATTCTTACAGGGCTGCTTAACCCCTTCCCCTGCTCCATTGCCTGCACAACCCACAGACGCCTATACGGAATCCGAAGAACAAGACTACCCGCCTGAGCTTCTCCCGGCAGTTCATAATCCATTACCCGGTCGTTTCACGTTGCGGTATGATCCAAACAGCTCATTTAATCCACTCACAACACTAAACCGCGACAACATCATTTTGACCTCACTCATGTATGAAAGCCTCTTTGTGCTTAATCGTCATCTTATGCCGGAACCTCAATTGGCCGCATACTGGTCAACGCAGGATAATGTACGGTTTCTTTTCGAGTTAAAACCTGATATTCTAATGCATGATGGCACTTATTTGACCGCTCAGGATGCCGTTTACTCAATAAGACAAGCTTCGCGCATCGGTCGCTTCTCCGGGCGTTTCAACACACTCTCTCGCTTAGAGGCCACTGGCGATTTGACATTCACTATCGAACTGAGCGCACCCAACAGTAGGTTTATACATCTTCTGGATATTCCGATCATCAAAAATGGCACAAGCGGTAGCCACCTCCCTCCCGGCTCCGGCCCATATCAGTTTCCATTTGGCACTGCTCCATGGCTGATCGCATTTTCAAACCACAGGGATTATGAAAACCTACCACTGAGCATGATATATCTTAGAGATTGCGCCGATACCGAACTCACAGAGCTCTTTGACACCGGCGAACTCAGCCTGCTCTGGGATGATCCCGCCGATGCATTTGAAATCAGGTTAAACCGACTGCGCGAAACGCGCTATTTTGAAACCACTTCACTGCAATTTCTAGGCTTTAATGCAAATCACATTGCACTGAGGGATCCTGATGTGCGGCGTGCAATATCCGTTTCCATAGATCGGCAATACATCGTTGAGAACGTCATGCGTCCCGGACTGACCGTTGCTGCACCGCTGGCAATTTCCCCGGTGTTTCACTTATATGATGAAAGATGGGAAGTTCGAGATTTTCCACCGCTTGAAGAGATGGCCTTACTGTTTGAAAGAGCCGGGCTTTATGACTTTAACAACGATTCCTTTCTGGAGCTGTCGGATGGACACGGCGGGTATATTGTATTTACAATCGATTTTATCGTAAACATAGAAAATACCCACAAAGTAAAAGCCGCGCACGAAATCGCAAATAGGCTCAGGCGCAATGGCTTGAATGTAACTGTACGAGAGCTCCCGTGGAATCGATTCATGGAAGCACTAAATTCCGGAAATTTTGACATGTTTTATGGCGAGGTGCAGCTTAGTGCGGATTTCGACCTATCCCCCCTCCTTCTGCCCGGACCTTTGAATTTCGGCAGAACCGCCAGCACGGCTTACAGGCATCTTATCGATGACTTTCTTTCAGCGCGTTATGACGACGAAATACGCTGGGCTGCCCAACGATTGGTTGACGAGATATATTTCGAAGCACCATTTGCACCCATCCTCTATAAGCGACATGTTATATACTCACCCATAGGCGCTATCGTTGGTGCTGACCCCAGCCAATCCAACGTTTTTCGCAATATTACTGCTTGGACTGTCAATTTGATGATGTTAAACTAACTGGAGGTATATTAATGAAAATGTTCAGATGTTACACAGAAAAGAAAGCCTCTTACGCCATTGAAGCAATGAGCGTATTGGCCGAATTGCGTGATTTCCTTGGTATGCATGCAATCGAATCACTGAGGATTCTAAACAGGTATGATACTGAGGGGATTTCTGAGAAAACATATGAAAAAGCGCGTACCACAGTATTTTCAACACCTCAGACCGACATGCTTTATGATGAAACTCTTCCTGATTTTGGAAGCGACGCCCACATGCTGGTCATTGAAGCGCTACCCGGCCAGTATGATCAGAGGGCAGATTCATGTGCACAATGCCTTGAACTTTTGGCGACAACATCCGGTTGCGATTCTTTTCTTTCCCGCCCAACGGTTATCACTGCCAAAGTTTATGTGATTTATGGCAAACTCTGTGCCGATGATATCTCTAAAATACGCACGTATCTCATAAACCCCGTGGAATCACGCGAAGCCAAGTTGGAAAAGCCTGAGACATTGGCCATATGTTATCCTGAGCCCAGTCCTGTCGAAACTATAGGTGGCTTTATTGATGCAGACGAAAATGGAAGAAAAACGCTTATTGACAACTTTTCACTCGCTATGGATATGGCCGATTTAAAAATGCTACAGGAATACTTCCGCAATACAGAAAAGCGCAACCCTACTGTAACAGAGCTTCGTGTCCTCGATACTTATTGGTCTGATCACTGCCGACACACTACATTTTTCACCCATCTGACAGATATCGAAATCAGCGACCCTGATGTCAAAACAGCTTATCAGTTATACCTCGAAGCAAGAAAAGAGACATATGGTGCACATCATGACCGCCCAATCACGCTCATGGACTTGGCAACAATAGCTGCCAAAACACTACGCTCCAGAGGAATGCTCTCCAATATAGAAATCTCAGACGAAGTCAATGCTTGCTCCATTCATATAGATGCGACCGTAGACGGCAAAACTGAAGATTGGCTTTTGATGTTTAAAAATGAGACGCACAACCACCCCACCGAAGTTGAGCCTTTTGGCGGTGCATCAACATGTGTCGGCGGTGCGATTCGTGACCCTCTTTCCGGCAGAGCGTATGTATACCAGGCTATGAGAGTCACAGGCTGCGGAGATCCAACAACCCCATTTGATAAGACCATGCCCAATAAACTGCCACAGCGCAAACTGACGATCACTGCCGCAAAAGGCAATTGCTCATATGGCAACCAAATCGGGCTTTCAGCCGGGCATGTACATGAGATATATCATCCAGGATATACAGCAAAACGAATGGAACTCGGCGCTGTTGTAGGGGCGGTAAAGGCTGAAAATGTCATACGCGAAACACCTGCTCCGGGCGATAAAATCATTTTGCTCGGAGGCCGGACAGGGCGTGATGGAATAGGCGGCGCAACAGGTTCATCAAAGACCCAAACCATTGAATCTTTGACTACCATGTCTGCTGAGGTTCAAAAAGGTGACGCTGTAGAAGAACGCAAGATTCAGCGCCTCTTCCTTGATCCTGAAGTCACAAAAATGATCAAAAAATGTAATGACTTCGGCGCAGGAGGCGTATCTGTCGCCGTCGGAGAGCTTGCCGATGGACTGGACATCAACCTGTCTCTTGTGCGGACAAAGTATGAAGGGCTTGATGCCACTGAAATCGCTATCTCAGAATCACAGGAGCGCATGGCCATTGTGGTCGCCCCCGAAAATGTAAACAGGCTTATAGAGAAAGCCTTTGAAGAAAATCTTGAAGCATATGTCATTGCTGAAGTAACAGATTCAAACCGAATGGTAATGCATTATGACGGCAAGGTCGTTGTGGATATTTCGCGCGAGTTTCTTTCTACAAATGGAGCTGTGAAATATGCAACTATAAATGTTCCGAAACTGCCTGAGCCTTTCCCGGCAGATGCTCATAATGTAAATATCAATCCTTTACAAACACATAAAGCGCTTTTAAGCAGCCTGCAATACTGCGCACAGCGTGGGCTTTATGAAATGTTTGACGGGACTATAGGTGCAAACAACGTACTGATGAAGCTCGGCGGCAAAACTCAATCAACACCTACACAAGCTATGGCCGCACTATTGCCGGTAAAGTATGACTCCAATACATCAACCTGCTCTGTCATGGCATATGGCTTTGACCCTATCCTATCAGAGCAAAACCCATTTTTTGGTGCAAGAACAGCCGTTGTCTCTTCTGTTGCAAAGCTCGTAGCCTCCGGATGCGACATGGAAAAAGCTTATCTCAGCTTTCAAGAATATTTTGAACGATTGAATGACGAGCCTAAACGCTGGGGCAAGCCATTTTCAGCGCTTCTGGGCGCATTTGAAGCTCAAATGGGGCTCGGTCTTGCTGCCATCGGCGGTAAGGACAGCATGTCAGGCTCATTTAACGAGTTGGATGTACCACCTACCCTTGTCTCATTTGCCATTGCACCTAACGACGCAAAATTTGTGATTACCCCCGAATTTAAAGCTTCCGGTAACGATGTTGTGCTGTTTGAAGCGCATAGCGATTTGAGTAAACTCAAAGATACCTGGAAGTCTTTCCGTGAGCTGGTTGAAGATGGCACAATCATATCAGCATGGGCAGTAACCGACTGCATCGCTGATGGTATATTCAAAATGACGCTGGGCAACGAAGTTGGGTTTGAGTATAATCACAATCAGACAGCAGATAAAATCCTGAGCCACGCTCCTGCTGCAATTATCGCCGAAGTCACACGCCCTGTTGATGTTGCGACAAAACTCGGCAAAACAATAGCATCGCCTGTCATATGTTTTGGTGGCGAAGCCATAAAGCTCGAAGAGTTCAAATCACAATGGGAAAAAGGCCTTGAAGACATTTTCCCGACCAAACCGGCCTCTGAAGAGCATAATAAAACCATACCGCAAATCAGCTACGACAAGCGCCCGGTAATCGCCGGTTCAAACTTTGCCAAACCGCGTACACTCATCATCGCATTTCCCGGAACAAACGGTGAGCTCGACACCGCACACGCGGTCACCCGTGCGGGTGGACTTGCGCAGACACTCATCGTAAGGAATATGTCACCTGAGTTAATCAAATCTTCAATCACTGACGTTGCCCGTGCCATAAGCGAGAGCCAAATCATCATCATACCGGGCGGCTCTTCTTTAGGCGATGAGCCAGATGGGTCGGCAAAGTTTATCAACCTGTTTTTCCGCGATTCTAGACTGGAAAGTGCGCTGCACGAACATCTTCAAACCAACGATGGACTGATGCTGGGCATATGCAATGGGTTTCAGGCTTTAATCAAGCTTGGGCTGGTGCCATATGGTAAGATTATAACACAGGAAGCTGGCAATCCGGGGTTATCGCTAAATCTCATCGGCAGACATCAGGCAAAATATGCATTTACACGCGTTGCATCTGTCAACGCTCCATGGATGAGCCTCTGTAATGTTGGTGATATACACTCAATTGCAATTTCTCATGGTGATGGGCGATTCACCGCTTCTGATGACGAGATTTCAAAGCTCATCGAAAATGGCCAAATATCAACTCAATATACCGACATAAACGGCAATCCATCAATGGATACCATTATAAATCCAAATGGCTCAGCGATGGCTGTTGAGGGGCTGTTTAGCCCCGATGGCAGGGTCTTTGGAAAGATGGGTCACGCCGAGCGTTACGGAGCATTTGTTGCAAAGAATATCTATGGCAACAAGCATCAACCGATATTCGAAAGTGGAATAAATTATTACAAGTAATCATTGGAGGATATACTAAATGACAGATAGAAAACTGCTCAGCATGGCTGCCGAGGCTATGGCAAATTCTTATTCGCCTTATTCAAGATTCAAGGTTGGGGCAGCAATAGAATGCACAGACGGCAAGGTTTTTTCGGGGTGTAACATTGAAAATTCCGCTTTTGCATCGACTATGTGTGCCGAAGCTGCGGCTATTGCGGTGGCTGTTTCAGCCGGAGAGCGTAACTTCAAGCGCATTGCGATTATTTCCGAGGGCAATACTTATTGCTTCCCATGCGGTTCTTGTCGACAACTCTTAATCGAGTTTGCCCCCGATTTGGAGGTTTTGAGCGCAAGAGCTGATGGGCGTTATGTCAGCTATTCGCTTTCTTCACTGCTTCCCATGGCATTTGGCAAGGAGCATATGAGTAATCTGTAATTGGTTTAAGTTCTTGCAAGATGCCCTAGAGCACAGGTCGTCAAAGGGCTGGCTGATGGTTTTTTGTTTTGCGAAGTGTAGGGCGACGAGACCCGTTCCGAGCAAAACAACAAAATCATTAGTCAGCCCCCAACACTCCTAGCCATGCAAATTGTCATGTATTTGTAACACTAATTCGCTTTACACTTTGAAGTTATTTGAATATAATGTAGAGAGCGAAATGATACAATGCTGGTCAGGAGGGTTGCAAATGGACGAGTACACCAGAAAATTTAACGTAGTCAGTGCAGGGGTAGATACACGAGAGGTTCTTTCTACTGTTTATGAAGCGCTCAGGCTTAAGGGCTATAACCCGGTAAATCAAATAGTAGGATACATCCTTTCAGAAGATCCCACCTATATCACTAACTATAACGGTGCGCGTAGTCTGATTTGCAGGCTTGACCGAGACGAATTGCTGCAAGAGTTAGTTGCGGCGTATCTGAAAAGCTGAGTGCTTTATAAAACACATTTTTTGAGAGGAGCGTGGCTATGACAACGGCAACAAAGGACAAGACTAAAGTCCTGGAGTACAAAGGCCATCCGCTTAGGAGAAAAGATAACCTTATTTACTACGGAAGCATGTCCGATAAATATATCATCATGCTGCAAGTAACCGAATCAAAATCTCTTGAGGATCTTGACCTTGCAACTCGAGTTGTAGTGCAACTGCAATATACAGACCCTGACCTAAAATCACGTGATAGAGTAGTGAAAAAAAGCGAAAAAACCAGCTTCTATGAAGCAATCGACTTGGCAAACGTATGGCTCGAAAGGGCGCTGGTGGCAGGTTAGTTGACCGCCCGATAGGCTCTATTTGCAGCACAACAGAACCACACCCCGATTGGCGTACCAATCGGGGTGCTTTGCTTTGCGTGGTGGCGCAATTTCATGCACACTCAAATCTCTTTTAATTTGTCGCTCATAAACCCTTTGAGCCAGTCTCCAACACGAGGGTCTTGCAGTGCATAGTCGATTGTGGCCTCAAGAAATCCTTCCAAATTACCCGTATCATAACGCTTTGCATCAAAATCAACAGCCACCATTGGAGAAACCTTGCATAACCTTTGCAAACCATCTGTCAATTGAATTTCCCCACCATAACCAGGCGGTGTGTTTTCCAGAATTGAGAAAATCTCTGCGGTCAGAATATATCTGCCTAAAATTGCAAATTCTGAAAACGCCTGATCCGGCTTTGGCTTTTCATTCATGTCTGAAACCCTGTAAATCCGCTCCTCCAGCTCAGAAATCAATACAGAAGAATATTTGGAGATTGCCTCACTGGCCACTCTTTGTATACCCACAGCCGAAGCTTCATATTGCTCAGCAGCATCAATGAGTTGTTTTGTGACGGGCGTCTTCCCCATCATAATGTCGTCACCGAGAAGCACTGCAAAAGGCTCATCACCCACAAACCTTTTTGCCCTCCAAACCGCGTGACCCAGACCCTTGGTCTCTTTTTGTCGCACATAAAAAATGTTTGCCTTATCTGCTACGTCTCTTACTGCTTCGTATTCCGCAATCTTTCCTGAGCGTTTCAACAGCTCTTCAAGCTCAGGCGAATAATCAAAGTAGTCGTCCATAGCATGTTTCGATCTGTTGGAAACAATCAGTATATCTTCTATACCCGATGCAACAGCTTCCTCTATGATGTACTGAATTGCTGGTTTATCAACAATCGGAAGCATTTCTTTAGGCACTGTCTTTGTAGCGGGCAACATTCGCGTTCCCAAACCTGCCGCCGGAATCACTGCTTTTTTCACTTTCATCTCAGTTTCACCCCACAGATAAAAATTCCTTCATTCTATGATAGACCTCTGATTTTTGCAGATAAATAAGCAACGGCAATCCAAGCGCATAAAGAATGACCAGCTGCCCAAACCCTACTTGAAGGCCGCTTATGATAGATGTGGTAACAAACGCAGAGGTATCTTCAAATCCCACAATATAAAAAGCAATCATCGCTCCGATAAATACTGCGTTGAAGATTACCGGAGGAAAGCAAGCGAGAGCCTTTATAGAAATGCTGTCTCTGCTCATTTTTCCGATTTGCATTGTGCATAACCCGGCCAGTAGTGATGCGATAGGGCCTATTATCATATCCAGCGGATATGGGCTAAGCACATTTGCAATAATACACCCAACAAAAATCCCCCAAATTGAAAATGGGAAAAGAAACGGTAATACCGTAAGTGCTTCCGCTATGCGAAACTGTATCGGGCCATAGCTCATAAAAGTAAGCGTCATGGTAAGCGCCGCATAGAGGGCAGCAATAACTCCCGCAAAAGCTATTTTACGCACATTAAATTTTGATTTCATCTACTTAGCTACCCCGTTCTCATTAGTGGGCATACATCCGCAATAGGCTTGTCTGTATAATTCGTATTTTTTGGATAATTCAACAGTGCGCTGATACCCATTGCGCTTCTTAAAATCTGAAATAAGATAATTGATGCCCTGTGACTTTGACAGATTTTCACCCAGCAAATTTATTTTCTTTGCGTTTTTGTGCGGACTGACTGTAAGGGTGGTCGCAAAGAAGCTAAAATGACCACCCACTGCCTTTGATGCGGTCTCATTGAGCCGAAACGCAAAGCAGGTTGTACATCGGTTGCCGCCTTCGTTGTCAAACGGGACATCTACAACAATTTGATCAAATCGATTTTCATCCCAGTCGCTGAAAATCGATTGCTCAACAAACTTATATTCTTTCATAGCAAGCAACCTGCGCAGTTCATCTGCTCGCTTGTCAAATTCGATTTTAGGTTTGATATTGATGTCACAGAACAATGTGCTTATCCTGAAGTATTCAGAAAGGTATTCAAGCACATAACTTGCACATGGTGCGCAACAGCAATGCAAAAGCAGACTTGGTTTTTCTTCTGGGTGTTCCCAGCGTGAAATAACATCATCAAGCAACATTCCCTCTGCCATCAAGCCTCTGCCTTTCCCAGCATTTTTAATAATCCTTTAGAGGGGCGACTAGCGTCTGCCCCTCTAAAGCTTTAGGGAGTTTGATTCCCTAAAAGTAGCCTTTAACTCTGTCAGAAGCGAGTGCAACATCGGCACTGATTGAGAGCGTAAACTTTACATCCTCTTTCTTGCCAAATGCCTCGCACCAATCTATGAAGTTCTCTAACTTCTGCTCATCGAGATCCTCTCCGATTATTCTCAATACGCTGTCTATGAAAATATGAGTAATATCGTAGTTTGCCGAATACAGACCGCTGATAAACCCTTTCAGAAAGTCATAGCCGTAAAATCCAACCTGCGATGCATCTATAAGCCTGACTTTGTGTGGGATATCATATCGAAGCTTTGCACTTTTCTCAATGCAAACAACGTCGCCTTGCTCTTCGTCAATAGCCTTATGAATATGCTCTATTAGTTGTTTGGTTTTCCCAGAACCTTTCAACCCCATGATGATCCTAACCATCGTAACCACACCCTCTCAAAATTAATAACTAAAAGTTACGGAAGACAAATGATATGTAATCAGTGTCAATCCATATTAACATTTACTTGACTAAGATTCAACTCTTATTTATCACTTTAGCTAACGGACAGACGATGGAGCTCACTCCCGGCAGCTTTAGTCAAGTCCCAAAATGGCAAACAAGTTCTTCTTATAGGCCTCAACCCCCGGCTGCCCAAAGGGATTCACGCCCGAAATCAGGGCAGAAACAGCACATGAACGCATGAAGAAATATGCAAGTGCACCAAATGATGCCGCCGAAAGCTCCGGTACCAGAAGCTCAGTAACCGGTACACCGCCACCTATATGTGCTTTTTTAACTGCTTTGGAGGCTGATGCGTTGATTTCATTCAGACCCATGCCCTCAAGCTTGGAGATTTTGTCAAAATGGATTGCTCCACCGGGGATAACCGGATTGACTCGTGGCTTTGCAAAGGAAACAAATGTCTCCATCAGTGTGCGCTCACCCTCCTGAACATATTGCCCAAGCGAATGCAAGTCGGCAGAGTAATCTGCATAGGCAGGGTAAATGCCCTTATGCTCTTTTCCTTCACTCTCTCCGAAAAGCTGCTTCCACCACTCACCCAAATATCTGAATGCAGGCTCAAAACATGCAAGCATCTCTATCTTTTTGCCACTGCGATAGAGCATTTGGCGCACAGCTGCATAAAGGCACGCATTTTCTTCACCAGTTTCAAATTCTTCTTTTGCCCCTTTCATCATTGCATCAATATCTATGCCTGCAACCGCGCAGGGCAAAAGTCCAACAACAGTCAAAACGCTATATCTGCCGCCAACTTCCGCAGGCATCAGCAGGTATCTGTGTCCTTCACGCTCAGCCATAAGGTGCAGCGGAGAGCCTTTGTCAGTGGTGATATAGAGCCGGTCTTTAAGTCCCTGTGCGCCATATCGCTGAGTTAACAGCGCTTTGAAAAAGCGGAGCGCTATGGCTGTTTCGATTGTTGATCCGGATTTTGATACGACATTTACAGAAAAATCTCGTGTTCCAATTAGCTCAATAATCTGCTGCAAATATGCTCCTGATGCATTATTGCCTGCAAAATAGATATCCGGCGTTTTTTTTGAAAGGGCGTTATAATGAGGCGAAATAATATACTCAATCGCCGCCCGCGCACCAAGATAAGACCCACCAATGCCCAGCACAACGAGCACTTCCGATTCATCAGAAATCTTTTTGGCAATGTCTTTGATTTCATCTGAGTATGCAGCGTCAAATTGTGAGGGCAGATTAATCCAACCATTTTCGTATAGTGCTTTCAAGTCTTCGAGAGGTTTTTTCGTGTCTATACTGCTCAGTTCACTTTCATTCAGAAATCCCAACGCTCCGTCAATGTTTACTTTAATCATCGCTTTCCTCCATGTGTGTGCCCACCTAGTGCTATAATAACATGATATGTTATGAAAAACAGCAACTCCTGCATGTAGTCGATCACCAGTTGCTTTGTCATACGTTCACTCATAGCCCAACCTGCTATGTCGCGTCCGTGTAAGTCGAGTATACCGGCTAGGTAGAGCCATCCCTCATCGGTAGGTATATATGTAATAT
>WQUY01000040.1 GCA_009781855.1 Oscillospiraceae bacterium
CCCGCCTGATGAGTGCCGCTTTGCACCGCGCTGTAACTACTATCGCCCAGAGATGTGCGACAAGGGCACACCTCCGCTTATAGAAGTGGCACCCGACCACTATGTGGCATGTCACTGCATCAGCGAAGATGGCGATGATTTAAAGGCGCAAACAGTATAGAAAAAACGCTTGCTTTTATTTGTTGCGTGTGTTATTATGTCTTTTGCACGATTAGTGAAGAAAGAGGTGAACATGATGAAGGAAGGGATCCACCCTAATTATCAGCCTACGACAATAAAGTGCGCATGTGGCGAGATTATTGAGACGGGAAGCACAAAGAAGGATATCAGAATTGAAATCTGCTCCAAGTGTCACCCCTTTTATACAGGCAAACAGAAGCTGGTAGATACCAGTGGTCGTGTTGACAAGTTCAACAGAAAGTTCGGTCTGAAACAATAGTCACTGAATGTAGCGATTCGCATTGCACATTCTCGACCCGCGCTTAATCGGCGCGGGTTTTTTTATTTTATTTTTGAGGTGCTTGCTTTGGAACAATTAGTAAAAATGAATGAGAAAGAAAAAGCTGTGATTGCCGGGCTTTGCGCCGACAGTATGAAGCCGCGCGACCGCTCGACCGATGAGAGCATGGATGAGCTTGAAGCGCTTTTAGAAACAGCAGGCGGTATTTGTTTGGGCAGAGTATTGCAAAACCGCAAGTCTCCGGAGCCAAGGACATTTATTGGTGAGGGTAAAGTCGAGGAACTCAAAGAGATTGCACAAAACAATGACTGTACTTTAGCTGTGTTTGATAACGAACTCTCGCCGTCACAGATGAGAGCGCTCACAGAGGATATGGGGATGCGTGTCCTCGACCGGTCATCCTTAATCCTTGATATTTTTGCAGGGCGTGCCCGGACTAGAGAGGGTAGGCTGCAAGTAGAGCTTGCTCAGTATAAATATCTGCTCCCAAGGCTTACAGGCATGTGGAAGCACCTTGTTAGTCAAACCGGTACAAGTGCGCCGATAGGCACACGCGGCCCGGGCGAAACTCAATTGGAAACAGATCGTCGTCACATACGACGCAAGATCACAAAATTGGAAGATGAGTTGCGTGAGGTGATAAGAACCAGAGATACGCAACGGCGACTGAGGGAAAAAAACAATATTCCGGTCGTTGCGTTGGTTGGATATACAAATGCCGGTAAATCAACATTGCTCAATAAACTGACTGGGGCTGATGTTCAGGCTGAAAACAGGTTGTTTGACACTTTGGATACCACCACCAGGCGTATTGCAATCAGCGAGGTTCAGGAGGCATTGATTTCCGATACAGTCGGATTTATAAGAAAACTCCCTCATCATCTTGTAGATGCTTTCAAAGCGACTTTGGAAGAACTCAAATATGCTGATTTGTTGATTCATGTCATTGATGCGTCCAGTCCTGAGTGGCAGGAGCAAGCGCGTGTTGTTGATGATTTGATTATTGAGTTGGGTGCAGGAAATACTCCAAGGCTGGAAGCATTTAATAAATGTGATGTTTTTACTTCGGATGTTCGTCCGCATGGCGAAAATATTGTTGAAATTTCGGCAAAAACAGGGCAGGGAACAGATGTACTACTCAAAAAAATAGAGGAAAATCTTTCCTTTATGAAAAAGAAAGTATTCCTCCACTTGCCTTATGATAAGGCATCATTACTTGAAGTTATTCACAATGAGGGCGCTGTAACCGATTCTCAGTATCTGGAATCCGGCATTGAACTCGAAGCCATAGTCAGCCCGAGGCTTTTTGAGAAACTGCGTGAGTATGTCGTAGAATGAGCTACTACATGTCCTTGCGACCGTCCCATCTTTGCCTTGTGTCGGTAAGGCTACTGCAAACAAAAAACGCGACAGATTGCCGGCAACTGAAACAAATAGCATCTTTGCAAAAAAATGTTGCTTTGTCGGGAGATTTGTGCGATAATATCAGCGTTTGAATATAACAGAACAAGAAAAGAGGAGTAAGTTTTAATGAAGAAAGTACTAGGAATTATTTTGGTTGTGGCACTTGCGCTTGCAACAATGGGGCTTGCAGTAGGTTGCGGCGGATCTGAACAATCCAATGTCGCACAATCCGATTTCGAAAGAGCGGAACAACTGGTCAATGAAGCATTTGAGAGCTTGGAAGAAATCGTTGATGCGCTGCAAGATATGATGGGTGCAGATGTTGATTTTGAAGATATCGTTGATAGACTTGATGCGTTTGAAGATGAATTGGCAGGGCTCTTTGATAGAATTGAAGCAGAATTTGACACACTTGACCTGACAGAAGACGAAGAAGACAGAATCGAAGATATGGCAGAGGACAAACTTGATGCCCTGATGGACAGAATGAGCGACATCATGGCAGATATTCTGGGCTAATTTAATTAAAAAAACAAAAATTGACACTCATCTTGGCTTACGCAGGGAGTGTCAATTTTCTATTATCGCAGTGACAAGAACCATGCGTCGATTGTGTGGGTTGCCGTTAGGGTGATGGGAGTCGAACCCTATCGCCAGCTTAAACCGAACGCAGCGCTTGCTGCAAATCTTCTATAATATCATCAATATGCTCTAACCCAACGGAAAGCCGCACCATGCCAGGGTTTACCCCAGCTAATATTTGCTTATCTTCAGAGAGCTGACGATGTGTTGAGGTTGCCGGATGCAGTACCGAAGTGCGGATATCAGCAACATGTGTAACATTGGATGCCATTTTTAACGAATCCATAAATTTGACTGCGGCGTTTTTTCCACCTTTCAAAGTCACTGTAATAACCCCACTTGCACCTTTGAGATACTTTTGAGCCAAATCATAATATTTATCAGTACTTAAGCCTGGATAGCAGACCGTTTCAATTTTGTCTGATTTTTGAAGAAACGTTGCAACTTTGAGTGCGTTTTCACAATAACGATCCATTCGTATTGCCAATGTTTCAAGGCCGATATTTAATAAAAAAGCCGAGTGTGCGGATGGATAAGCGCCGAAATCGCGCATCAATTGCATTCGAGATTTAATTATATATGCGCTTGTTCCATAAACCTCTGTGTATTTTATGCCATGATATGACATGTCCGGCTCTGTTAATGATGGAAAGTCGCCACTATGCCAATCAAAGTTGCCGCTGTCTACAATAACACCGCCGACTTGCAGTGAATGCCCATCCATGTATTTTGATGTGGAATGTATTGAAATATCTGCACCAAAGTCAAAGGGCTTGCATAAAATAGGTGAGGGGAATGTGTTATCAACTATGAGCGGTACATTATGCGCATGGGCAACGGATGCAAATTTTTCAATATCCAGAACGCTCAGTGCAGGGTTAGCTATGGTTTCGCCAAAAACCAACTTAGTGTTTCGCTTAAATGCCTTGCTTATCTCGGCTTCCGACGCATCGCAGTCAACAAAAATGCACTCAATCCCAAGTCGTTTAAGCGTAAATGTGAAGAGGTTTATTGTTCCTCCATATATCTGAGAAGCACTGATTATGCTATCACCGGCGTTGCACAGATTTAATATTGCAATCAAGGTTGCGGCTTGACCGGAGGCTGTACACATAGCACCGACGCCACCTTCGAGATCTGCAATTTTGTTTTCTACCGCCATGACAGTGGGATTGGCAAAACGTGAATAAATAAGGCTTTTTGTAGGTTCGTCAAACACAGAGCCTATTTCTTCTGTAGAATCATAGACATATGTTGTGCTTTGTACTATCGGTGGAACGCGTGGCTGAGTGTTTTCTGGGCTATAACCCGAGTGCAGACATTTTGTTTCATCACGCATGAGGTTGAATCGCTCCTTTCACTTATCGGTTAAGCTGGCAGATTTTCGTCAGCTTAAGAAACAGGGCGAATGCTCAATCGCCCTGTAAAATCATATTTTGTTTCTTACGCTCTGGGATGAGCCCTGTGATATACGTCTTTGAGCTGATTTTTAACGGCTCTGGCATAAACCTGCGTCGATGAAATATCAGCATGGCCAAGCATTTCCTGAAGTGAACGCAAATCAGCACCATTTTCTAGAAGGTGTGCTGCAAAAGAATGTCTGAGCATTTGCGGCGTGATATCTTCATTAATCTGAGCTTTTTCAGTGTAGCTTTTAAGAACTTTCCAAAAGCCTTGTCTGGACATTCTGGCACCGGTTGTATTAACAAATAGAGCACATTCGCCGTCGGAGGCGAGTTTTGGCCGTGAATATTCAATATAATCGCTTATGGCTTTAACTGCAGTTGCGTATATGGGGATGATGCGGTTACGTCCATTTCTGCAAGTAATCAGCCCGGTTTCAAGGTTTACATCAGAGAGATCTAACGAAGTAAGCTCGCTCACGCGGATGCCGGTGGCATAAAGCGTTTCAAGCATGGCCTTATCTCTAAAGCCCTTGGGGTCACATGCAACAGGCTGCTCCAAAAGGTGTATGATGTCGTCGCCGGATAAAAAGCGGGGTGCTTTTTTCGGTGCAGAAACAGCTGCGATACCGGCTGCCGGATTTTGCTCTAAAGAGCCTGCGTCAGCCAAGCGGCCGAAGAAAACTTTTAGTGATGCAATGCAGCGCGTGATGGTGGCAGGTGACTTGCCGCTTTCGCTCAAATGTGAAATGAAGCGGTTGATGTCCGATGGCTGCACTTCTGTAAAAGTGATTTTGTCACTTTCGAGCAAATAATCAGAGAACTTGGTGATGTCTCTAATATATGCGGATATGGTGTTTACAGATGCGCAACGCTCTTTTGTCAGATAACTTTTATAATCATCAATGTAATTTGAATTAACCAATTGCAGAAACTCCCCAGTCCCAAAGTAGGAGTATTCTATTATGGTTGCGCGTGAGAATCAATACCTAAATCAATGTTTTTCCAAATTTGTATATTTCACCAAACTTCTTATTTAAATTGAATAAACTTTATTACGGGTGAAATAAGTTTGTTATATGCCGTCTTGCATGTTTATAGTTGTCATAAACTTTGCGCTCTGGTATGCGAGGGGCTGACTAATACTTTTTGTTTTGCTCGGAACGGGTCTCGTCGCCCTACACTTCGCAAAACAAAAACCATAAGCCAGCCCCTTGACGGTCTGCGCTCTGGACTTTTTGAGAATGTCAACTTGATGTTTCTTTAAAGCATGTGGTATACTTAGACCCAATAAACATCAGATAGGATGACATCAAATGATAACTGTAAATAATCTCAATATGTCTTTTGGCGGCACGACACTTTTTTCACAGGTTGACCTTCAGTTTACTGCAGGCAACTGTTATGGCGTTATCGGCGCAAATGGTTCAGGAAAATCAACATTTCTTAAAATTCTTGCCGGTGAAATGGAATACACAGGCGGCAACATCGATATAAAGCCGGATGTCCGTATGTCAGTATTAAAACAAGATCAAAACATGTACGATGAGTTTTCCGTTATGGATACAGTAATAATGGGCAATCAGCGTCTTTTTGAATGTGGCAAGGAGAAAGATGCCCTATACCTCAAAGAGGATTTTTCTGATGAAGATGGCATAAAGGCGGCTGAGCTTGAAGAAGAATATGCGGAGCTTGGTGGCTGGGAGGCTGAGTCAAGTGCTTCTCAGTTGCTACAGGGTTTGGGGATTCCAACTGCTCAGCATTATGCGATTATGAGTGAGATGGAGCCACGTCAGAAAGTCAAGGTTTTGCTTGCGCAGGCGTTGTTTGGTTCTCCAGATATTATTTTGCTTGATGAGCCTACCAACAATCTGGATGTGGGTTCTGTTGTGTGGCTGGAAGATTTTTTGATGGATTATGAGGGTACCGTTATCGTTGTCGCTCATGACAGGTATTTTTTGAACACGGTTTGTACTCATATGGTTGATATCGACTATGGCAAGATAAAGATGTATGTTGGTAACTATGACTTCTGGTATGATTCCAGCCAACTCGTTCAGCGGCTTATTAAAGAGAAGAATAAGAAAAATGAGGACAAGGTTCGTGAACTTGAAGAATTTGTTCGCCGTTTTTCCGCAAATAAATCAAAATCGAGACAGGCAACATCTCGAAAGAAGTTGATTGAGAAGATAAAAATCGAAGATATGCCCGCATCCTCACGCCGATATCCCTGGGTTGGGTTTAAAATGGAGAGGGAGCCGGGCAAGGATAGGTTGTTTGTAACGGATGTGTCTAAGACAATAGATGGCGTAAAGGTGCTGGATAAGGTGAGCTTCATTATGGGGCGTGAAGATAAAATTGCGTTTATTGGTGAGAATGAAAACGCAATTACTGCAATGTTTAAAATGCTTGCCGGGGAGATGGAGCCTGATGAAGGTGAAATAAAGTGGGGTGTGTCAACATCTCAAGCATATTTTCCGAAAGATAATTCGGAATTTTTCAGTGATAATGAGCTTGAACTCATTGATTGGATACGCCAGTTCTCAGAAGATAAACGTGAGAGTTATTTGCGTACGTTTATGGGGCGGATGTTATTTACCGGTGATGATGTTTATAAATTGGTTAAGGTTTTGTCCGGGGGCGAGAAGGTGCGCTGTATGCTCTCGAATCTTATGATGTCAGGCGCAAGTGTTTTGTTGCTTGACCAGCCGACGAATCACCTGGATTTGGAGAGTGTTGCGGCGCTCAATAATGGGCTGATAGATTTTAACGGGAATATCATTTTTACGACTCATGACCATCAGCTGATACAGACTGTTGCAAATCGTATTATAGAGGTTAAAGATGGTGGCATAATTGACCGCGTCATGACCTATGATGAATATGTTGAGCTCATGAAAGTGGTTGTTGATTAAGCCTCGTCAAATAGAACTATCCTCTTAATGCAATGTTGCACATTGTATTAAGAGGATACAATATTATGAAACTAAAGGCGGAAAAACAATGAGTTTGAATGACCGTCTTGCCGTAGCCCCGAGGGCATCAACCAAACTTCAAACTGATATCCAGCGCTTTGACAGAATGAGTTAGAGCGCCAATAGATATAAAATCGACTCCTGTCTGTGCGACCGCTCTGAGGTCGCGCTCACCCATATTACCCGATGCCTCGGTCAAAGCCCGGCCTGCTATAAGCTGGACTGCCTGAGCCATCAGCTTTGGCGGCATGTTATCCAGCATGATGATATCAGCTCCGGCATCAATGGCTTCGTTGACCTGCTCTAATGATTCGGTTTCGACTTCGATTTTGAGCGTTTGTGGGCATGAGCTTCTTGCTAATCGAACAGCATTTGTAATCCCACCGGCAGCAGAGATATGGTTATCTTTTATAAGCACCCCATCGGACAGGTTAAATCTGTGGTTTGAACCGCCACCCATTCTCACTGCATATTTGTCCAGTACACGCAGATTGGGCATTATTTTGCGTGTGTCAACGATTTTTGCATGGGTTCCTGAAATGCTTTTTACGGCCTCGGCAGTTTTTGTTGCAACACCTGACATATGCTGCAAGAGGTTTAATGCTGTGCGTTCTGCAGTCAATATGCTTCGAGATTTGCCAGATATTTCGGCAATGATGTCACCCGTTTTCACCGGCTCGCCGTCGTTTACTTTTGGAGTTACTTTGATGCAAGAGTCAACCAACTCGAATACCCGGGCAGCGATGCCAATCCCGCAGATGATACCCGGTTCCTTTGCTCTAAATACTCCACTTGACACGGCATCCTCCGGAACGCAACTGTTTGTTGTTACGTCTCCGGTACCAATATCCTCACGCAGGGAGGTTAGTAAAAATTCGTCCAAACCTAAATAATTACAATTCATATTTTATCCTCTACTCGATGAAGTGAGAGCCAACGCTTTGTGGCCGACTGAGTGCCGCAGAAACTATCGACTTGGCGACTGCGGCGATATTAAGGGTTTCAAGGTAGCTATTACTTTCACTATAAACAGATTCCAAGCTATATAGCGTTTCACTAATCTCTTTGAGCGCAACTTCAAGCCCTTCTTTGGTTCTCAGTGCACCGCAATAGTTGCTCATTACTGACTTCATAGTTTTTCTCAGTGCGGTGTAGTCAAGTTCAGTTGCCGGGCGGATAGGTAGGGATTTTATATCTATATCGCCGCGAGGCGCTGCTTTTTTTTGAGTATTTATAAATTGGGCAGCTCTGCGACCAAACACCAGACATTCGAGCATCGAGTTAGATGCCAATCTGTTTGCACCATGAACTCCGGTATTTGCAGCTTCACCACATGCAAACAGCCCTTTTATATTTGTGCGACTGTCTATATCCGCTTCGATTCCGCCCATCATATAATGCTGAACTGGGCAGACAGGTATCTTGTCATATGCGATGTTTATACCGTGGGTCAGACAAACCTTGTAGATGGTGGGGAAGCGCGTTTTGAGAAATTCCTCTGACTTTGAAGTGATGTCGATAAAAACATGATCTGCTCCGGTGCGCTGCATTTCTTTTATTGCACCGCGAGCAACGATGTCGCGGGGTGCAAGTTCGGCGAGTTCGTGGTTGCCGACCATAAACCGCTCGCCATTGCTGTTGACCAGCAATCCACCTTCTCCTCGGACAGCTTCGGAAATCAAAAACTCATGACCGGTACTTTCTTTGTTCCATAAACCTGTGGGATGGAACTGCACAAACTCAATATCTTTGAGCTTTGCTCCTGCCCGCATGGCTGCGGCAATCCCGTCCCCGGTTGCTATTGATGGATTGGTGCTTGATTTATAGATTTGGCCTATTCCTCCGGTTGCAAGCACTACATTATCAGAGCGAATAAGATGAAATTCATCGTCATTATATTTTGCGACAACGCCCAAAACGCCGTGCTCATCGGTTATTACATCAAACAAACAACAATGTCCGAGGAATGTAATGTTTTTTCTCTGCGACACGATGTGCGCCAAGGCTTTGACTGTTTCACGGCCTGTTGCGTCGCCGCCGGCATGTACAACTCTGTGTTTGTTGTGTCCGCCCTCGCGTGTGAATTGGAGCTCACCGTGATCATCCAGGTCAAATGGCACGTTTAATTTCACTAATGTTTCTATATCAAAAGGGCCTTCGGTGACGAGTATTTTTGCGGCTTGGGTATCACAAAGGCCTGCACCCGCAACGACGGTATCCTCAAAATGATGTTCGGGGGTATCGTCTTGGCTAATGGCAGCAGCAATCCCACCTTGAGCCAGCCAAGAGCTAGATATATCAATGCTTTCTTTAGCTATTATAATGCAGCTGAGGCGTTCATCTATATTCAATGCAGCATAAAGTCCGGCAAGTCCTGCCCCAACAATCACAACGTCAAAAGAAGTCGTGCTAACGATTTTTGTGTCCCCGCTTATTGCGTATCTCAAAGTGGTCACCTTTCCCATACAATCTTTATTATTGTTGATTATAGCAGAGGTGTCTTTGATAAACAATCAAAATGTGATAGAATAGCTAATGATGGAGGGTTATCGTATGGAGGACATAATTAAAGAATATATAATAAATATCAATTGGGATTGCCATCGGGCGCTCTGGCGAGCTGTTTGTGATAAGATACCTGTAACTTTAGAATCGGAGTCTTTCGATGCAATTTTGGACACCTTAAAAGACACAGTGCCGGATATACTCAAGTCAAAGGGTGCTTCGTCAGCATGTGTACTTCACTTTGTCGCAGAACGCAGAGACGATGTGGGTGTTGTAAATGATTGATATTTCAGTACAAAATGTTAAAAAGGCATTTGAAGAGGGTAATGATATTCTCGATGGCATAAGTTTCGATATTACACATGGTGAGCGTGTTGGTTTGCTTGGGAAAAACGGGGCAGGTAAGACAACGCTGTTAAGGCTCATTACAGGGGAGCTGTCGCCTGATGAGGGTAATATCATTTTGCCTGGACATAAGAAGTTGGGGCTTATATCGCAAATTCCGGTGTTTCCTTCGGGATTTACAACCATGGATGTACTGCAAACCGCATTCGCCAGACTCAAATCTATCAAGGTGCAGATGGAGCGCCTTGAAAAGATAATGGCAAATGGCAGTGCGGAAGATGTCTTAAAGCAGTATGATAGCCTTGCTTTCGAATATGAACGCTCTGGCGGTTATAGTACGGAGTTTGAATTAAACAGAGTTGCAAACGGATTGAGGATTCCGGAAGCGCAGAGGAATCAGTTATTTGAAACATTATCAGGCGGAGAGAAAACACGCATCAATTTGGCGCGACTCATTTTGGAAAATACAGACATTCTGCTGCTTGATGAGCCAACCAACCACCTTGATATGCGCGCTGCGATTTGGCTTGAGGAGTTTTTGTTGAAATTTAAAGGAACCGTCCTTATCATTTCGCATGATAGATATTTTCTTGATAAGACAATAACCCGTGCCATTGAAATCAAAGCGGGTAAAGCCGAATTTTATGGTGGGAATTACAGCTTTTATGTGCAGGAGAAACAGCGAAGATACGAAGAGCAACTTGAAAAATATCAGCGTGAGCAGACTGAGGCAAAGCGGTTAAATGATGCTGCGGATAGATTAAAACAGTGGGGAACCGGCAACAAAAATCTCATGAAAAAATCATTTGCAGTAAGAGCAAGAGCCGAAAGAGTACAAAAGACGGATCGTCCGGATCGGGAGAAATCTATGCGTGCAAAATTCGGTGAGCAGGAATTTCGCGGTGACGAGGTTTTGGTTGTGCGAGGACTAAAAAAGTCTTTTGATGGACGCAAGCTGATTGACATAGAAGAAGTCGATGTTTGCGGTGGTGAGCGAATTGCCCTGATTGGTGACAATGGAAGCGGAAAAACAACATTTGTAAAAATGATCATGGATGAAATAAAACCAGACTCCGGATTTGTAAAACGCGGGCCAGCGGTCAAACCTGCATATTTGCCACAGGTTGTTCAGTTTGATTATCCGAGACGGACGCTTATGGACACATTGATATATCAACAAAATCTCAGTCCTCAAATGGCCAGAAACAGACTGGGTGCGTTTATGTTTTCGGGTGAGGATGTTTTCAAGCTTGTGGGGGATTTGTCCGGAGGCGAAAAGAGTCGGCTTCGGTTATGCATGTTAATGGAGCGAGACATAAATCTTTTGATTTTGGATGAGCCAACGAATCATCTTGATTTGTCATCGCGTGAATGGATTGAAGATGCTGTTGAAAATTATGGAGAGACTTTGATGTTCATATCCCATGATCGGTACTTTATCAATAGGTTTGCAACGCGCATTTGGGAAATCGAAGATGGGGTGTTTTCAGATTTTAAAGGAACTTTCAGTCAATACTTGGCGGAAAAAGAGTTTAGTGCCCCAAAAATCGCCGAGAAGAAAGCAGCAACGCCGAATAAGTCAAAGCATAAAAGAAAACCGTCAGACACACAGAAAGAACTCAGACGCATTGAGCGAGAGATAGAGAAACTAGAGCATGAAATAAATGAAATCGGCCGAAAAAAGGATGAATTTTCGACCGATTATGAAAAACTTATTGAGCTTGATGAGCAAGAGTCTCAGGCCAACGTTGCGCTTGAAGCGCTGCTTCTGCAATGGGAAGAGCTCGTGTGACGAGCGTTGCCCTCAGCCTCTAGCGCTGAGTTCGCGTTCGGCTTGCGAAGGACGAAGGTAGCTTGGCTCTAACTCTGCAGGTGGAATGCATTGAGCATTTATTGAGGCGAGCGCTACGCCATAGGCTGTTTGATAACGCAGCAATTGCGGAGCCAAGCGGCATGGTATGCCCGCTTTTTTGAGATAATCATATGTAAGCGCGGCACCATCGCCAATAAGATAGATAGGTAAATCAGACATTCTGAGTTCTGATACAAGGTCTTCCGGTGCTATTGCACGATCTGCGCACTGTCTTTCCGGAGCTTCTTCGGTCTGCTTAAAAAGCGCATTATATACCTGATTGCGCCTTGCATCCATAACCGCACAGATGAGCACATCGGGTTCGTCAACTTGATGCGCCATAGCTTCCAGAGTTGAAACTCCGCAAACTGGCTTATCAGCGCCCCAAGCAAGCCCCTTTGTTGCGGCTACGCCAATTCTGACCCCGGTAAAAGACCCCGGCCCATTTGATACGGCAACAAGGTCAATATCGGAAACAGTGCGTTCGAGGTTTTTTAGAAGATTTTCAGTCATGCTCAACAACGTGCGACTGTGCGTCAAGCCACTGTTTTGAAAGTATTGTCCGATAAGTGTTTTATCTTCGCAGACGGCAACGCAGGCAGATTTTGCAGATGAGTCTATAGCGAGTATAAGCATTTTTGCACCTACTTCATATGATTTCAAGTAAACGTCTGTTATCATCCAGGATATTTATCTTTACAATGGTAGTTTCTGGTGGAAAAGCACCAGAAACTTTTTCGCTCCACTCCACAACGCATACGCCGCCTCGCTGCAAATAATCGTCCCAGCCGATATCAAATAGTTCTTCTTCACGCTCCAACCGATACATGTCAAAATGAAAGAGAGGGATTACGCCTTCATATTCATTAACAATTGTAAAAGTAGGGCTTGAGACATTCATGCTAATTCCAAGACCTTTTGCAAGACCGCGAGTGAAAGCAGTTTTTCCAGCGCCCAATCCGCCGAACATGGCGATAACGCAACCGCTGGTCAGTGTTCTGCCAAATTTTTCGCCTTCAAGCATGGTTTCTGTTTCATCATTTGTAATTATTTTCATAAACAGCACAATAACATGATTTAAAGAATTAATAAATAGTTTTATTTTAATTATTATGAAAATGATGTATAATACAAAGTTGATGACATACATACTGCAAAAAGATTAAGTACATTACATTGAGGACATTTTATGAAAGTTGTTATTGGGGCAATAGGGAAATTCTTCAGTGAAGCAGATGTCCTGTTGCTGTTTCTCGGTATTGCCAGCGCAATTTATGGGGTTATCCTTATTTCGAGTTCAGCCAGAAATGACCCCGGAAGTACGGATGTGACAGTTCAAATTATTTCAATTATTATAGGACTTGTCCTATTTATCATTTTCTCATATGTCGATATAGATATTATTGCTGACAAGTCGATATTTCTATTTGCGTTCAGTATCCTTTTCGTTTTGACACTGATTCCTTGGGGGTATGGCGCAGGTTATTATGGACGGCGTGCATGGCTACGATTTTTTGGCATCGGTATCCAACCCGCAGAAATCGTCAAAGTTACATTTATAGTAATTATGGCGCGTATGATAACCACCTTCAAAGAGCGAAGGACATTGGATTCGATTCTTTCGTTATTGCAAATAGGTGCTGTTTTTGCCATAATATTTGGCACTGTTTTTTACATCTCAGAAGATCTCGGCACGGCGGTTGTGTTTTTTGCAATTTTAGTCGGAATGCTTTTTGCCGGTGGATTAAAGTTGAGATGGTTCATTATATTCGGTGCTGCAATTGCAGCGATTTTTCCGTTCTTGCTGGACAATGTGTTTCTACCACACCAAAGAGCCAGAATATTAGCACCATTTTTCCCTGAACTGGTTGATCCGGAGTGGCTTGAAAGAGTGAGCTGGCAGCCGGATCGAAGTGTAGAGGCCATTGCTTCAGGTGGGATTTTCGGTCAGGGGCTTGGAAATGGGAGATTTACACAATCGCCGGGCAGCATTCCTGCACATAGGACGGACTTCATTTTCTCAATCGCAGGAGAGGAACTGGGCTTTATAGGGTGTTTGCTTATTATTGCGCTGCTCCTTGCGATAATCATAAGATGCATTTATGTTGGCGTTAAGTCCAATAATACATTGGGTATGTTAGTTTGTGCCGGTGTTGCAGTGAAGTTTGCGGCGCAGACTATAGAGAATATTGGTATGGCTCTGGGGCTTATGCCTGTTATAGGCATTACATTGCCGTTTTTCAGTGCCGGTGGGTCATCCATTGTGACATGTTTTGCTGCAATTGGAATTGTATCAGGAATAAGAATGAGACCAAGGCCTGCCCGGTTCAGGTCTTTGTAAGAAAAGACGATATTTGATGATACTCAAAATGCAAATGTTACAAAATAGAGGGTTTTTTAACTTCTTTGCGTATTACTACTATAGAGGTGTTTTAATTAGCTAATTCATAAGTGGGAGTTTGGTGTTATGGGATGTCCCAGGGAAGAAAGGGTTGAACTTGAGCGGTTGATGCTTTCGCCGCTGGCTGCTCATGCTGAGTTGTCAAAGGGGAGGCAAAAAGATGAACCGGAGTGTAAAATCAGAACATGTTTCCAAAGAGATATTGATCGGATAACTCATAGCAAGTCTTTTAGGCGACTCAAACATAAAACACAAGTGTTTCTGGAGCCGGAGGGAGATCATTACAGGACGCGTTTGACACATACCTTAGAAGTCGCCCGCATTGGCAGAACTATTGCCAGGGGTCTCAGGCTCAATGAGGATCTTACAGAGGCAATTGCGCTTGGTCATGATTTGGGGCATACTGCCTTTGGTCATGCCGGAGAGAGGGTGCTGGATGAGATTCTGAAAAGCCAGGGTGGGTTTAGGCATAATGAACAGAGTCTGCGCATTGTTGATAAGCTTGAAAACGATGGTTTGGGTATAAACCTGACCGATGAAGTCAGAAATGGTATTTGCTTTCATAGCGGTGAAACACTACCTTACACCAGTGAGGGTGTCGTTATCCGATACGCTGACAGGATAGCCTATGTAAACCATGACCTCGATGATGCGATCAGGGCGGGCGTTTTACGTGAAACTGATATTCCTTCCGAGATAACCTGTGCGTTTGGTGGCAGGCACAGCGAAAGAATCAATACACTCATACTCGACATGATCAAAGAAAGCAGCAATCGCGGTGTGATTGCGTTTAGCCCTCATGTTGAATTTGTTTTTGATACATTTCGTGAGTTTATGTTCAAGTATGTTTATAAGAATATGAATGTAAAAGGTGAAGAGAAAAAAGTTTTTGGCATCATCAAGGGTGTTTACGACTACTACATGAACACTCCGGATGAGCTACCGGAGTTTTATCGCCGAGTCGCAAGTCAAGATGGATTGGGACGTGCTGTCAGCGATTATGTGTCGGGCATGACAGACAAATATGCAATACATATTTATGAGCGCATATTTATTCCGGAAGCATGGCAGGTTAGGTAGTATGGGATGTTAAAGCGTGCATAATGTTACTAAAATGCCGCCACAACCACGAAACTCTTGAGGAGGCACAAAGTTGACGATTCCCGGCAGTTTTCTGGATGATTTGGTCAGCAGAGTCGATATAACCGATGTTGTGGGCAGTTATGTCCGGCTTACAAAGCGTAGCGGAAGCAGTATGTTAGGGCTTTGTCCATTTCATAGTGAAAAAACTCCATCATTTTCCGTCAATGCCGATAAACAGATATATCACTGTTTTGGTTGCGGAAAGGGCGGCGGAGTTATAAATTTTATAATGGAGATTGAAAATCTTCAATTTCGCGACGCTGTAGAGATTTTGGCAAAACGAGCAGGAGTGACTGTTCCGGATAGCGGAGTTTCAGACGAACTGATGGGAAAGCGTCAGCGAATGCTCACTTTGAATCGTGATGCTGCAAAGCATTTTCATGAGATGCTTTCTTCGCCGCTGGGGCAAACTGCCAGAGATTACCTAGCGATGCGGGGAATGTCAAAAGCGTTTATTACAAAGTTTGGGATTGGCGCTGCTCCTGACTCATGGAGCCTTCTGATGGATGCAATGATAAGGAAAGGATATTCGCGCCAGGAGCTTTTAGAGGCGGGACTTGCCCGAAGCAGTCGAAAAGAAGGCGGTGCATATGATTTATTCCGAAACAGGCTGATGTTTCCCGTGATAGATGTGCGCGGCCATGTAATAGGTTTTTCCGGACGCATACTTGGAGACGGTGAGCCTAAATATCTCAACTCACCCGACACTTTGGTTTTTAGTAAAAGCCGTAATTTGTTTGCCCTTAACCTTGCAAAGAAAACAAAAGCCGGTATGCTCATACTTGTAGAAGGAAATATCGACGTAGTCGCTTTGCATCAAGCAGGTTTTGACAGTGCCGTTGCGTCGCTCGGTACGGCTCTGACGGCTGAGCAGGCGCGGCTGATGGCCAGATATACCGAAATGTCCGTAATTGCCTTTGACTCTGATGAAGCAGGAAAAAGGGCTGCGCTTAGGGCAATACCGCTTCTGGAAAAAACCGGAATGGCTGTAAAGCTGGTTGACATGGGGGTAAGCAAGGATCCCGATGAGTTTCTTAAAAAACAAGGGGCAGATGCATTTAAGATATTGCTTCAGCGTAGCGAAAATCATATTAGCTACAAACTTATGTCGGTTAGAAACAATTATGACTTGAGTACTGATGAGGGGCGGATTGGATATATAAGTGCTGCAACAGCAGTTTTGTCTGAGCTTGAAAGCAAGCCTGAAAGAGAGGTTTATGGTGGGAGAGTTGCAAAGGAAACCGGTGTGTCTCCCGAATCAATTCAGATGGAAATAGCAAAGAAATTTAAATCCAGAAAAACGAGAGCGCGCAAAGATTTTGAAAAGAAAGTGACAAGACCCAGAGAAGCATTTCAACAAACTGACAGACAACAAAGGGAGGCGAATGTAGTTTCGGCAGTTGCAGAAGAGGGTGTTATAAGATGTTTGGCACGCGACCCGATGCTGATAAGCATAGCACAGGATATGGGTTTTTCTCATACAGAGTTTACATCTACTTTTCTTGCAGAGACCTATGAGAAGCTTACAAAGCGCATTTTGGAATCAAGGGATACAAGAGCGTCGCTTTTGTTGTCTGAATTTGACGCGGCAGGTGCGGCAAGGTTGACCAACATCCTTGAGAAACCCGAAGCGTTGCCATATAGCGAGCAATCGATTCGTGAATACATAAGCAAGATAAGGTCAGAAAAATTTAGATCTGTCGTTCCGGACAGCCACATGCTTCTGGAGATAAAGAAATTTCGTGAGCAAAACGGGTTATCATAGAGAGGATGAGCGTAAATATGGAAGAGAAAATCAAAGCCAAAGGTGAAGCGGCAGAAGAAGCCGTAACAGTTGTGCCAAATGAGGCTGCACCAATAGAAGAAGAGGGCACTGAAAAGACACGGGAACAAGATAATGAAGAAAGACTAAACGCTCTTGTGGAAGAAGGTAAGCGGAGAGGCAGTCTAAGTTCTAAAGAGTTGCTTGATGTTCTTGAAGATATGAACCTTGAACAGGAGCAAATTGACCGGTTTTACGACACGCTTGAGAATCTGAATATTGATACTACAGAGGTTGATGAGGTTGGTTTTCTTCCTCCTGATGAGGTTGCACCTGAAATAGAGGAACTCCAAGAAATAGAAACGCTTGCAGAGGACGAGTTAATCGACCCTGAAACGCTGGTTGATAACTTTAGCGTTGATGACCCGGTCAGGATGTATCTGAAAGAAATAGGCAAGGTTAGTCTTCTGTCAACTGAAGCTGAAATAGAGCTTGCAAAACTTATGGCCGAGGGTGATAAGAATGCAAAGAGAAAGATGGCCGAAGCAAACCTACGCCTGGTCGTCAGCATAGCCAAGCGTTATGTTGGCCGCGGAATGCTTTTTTTAGACCTCATCCAAGAGGGAAATCTTGGGCTTATCAAGGCTGTTGAAAAATTTGACTATACAAAGGGCTACAAGTTTTCAACATATGCAACCTGGTGGATACGCCAAGCGATTACTCGAGCCATTGCCGATCAAGCGCGTACCATCAGAATCCCGGTACACATGGTTGAAACCATAAACAAGGTTATGAGGATTTCACGTCAATTATTGCAGGAACTGGGGCATGATCCGACTCCTGAAGAGATAGCGGCCGATATGGGTATGCCTGTGGAGAAAGTCAGAGAGATTCTTAAAATTGCGCAAGAACCGGTTTCTCTTGAAACGCCCATCGGTGAGGAAGAAGATAGTCACCTAGGGGATTTCATCCCTGATGAGGACGCGTCAGAGCCCGCGGAAGCTGCATCTTTCACTTTGCTTAAAGAGCAATTGTCTGAGGTTTTAGGAACGCTCACACCACGTGAGGAAAAAGTTTTGAGGCTCCGGTTTGGAATTGAGGATGGCAGAACAAGGACGCTCGAAGAAGTGGGTAAAGAATTTAATGTCACCAGAGAGCGCATCCGTCAAATCGAAGCTAAGGCGCTTAGAAAGCTGCGACATCCAAGTCGCAGTAAGAAGTTAAAGGACTTTTTAAACTAAACAAACAAGGTCAAACCCAGCGAGTGGATTTGATTTAACTGCTTTAAATACAGAAGAGTAATCAGGGGGATGAATATGACACCGGAATTATTGGAAGAATGTGAAAAATACCGTACGCATTTTGCGGATTTGCTGGAAATAGGGTGTAAAATCGTGAATATTCCGGAAAACGCACCAGCTTGCCTGTCTCCAAAAGATGATTTAAAAGACTTTTGCACTCATTGCACTCATGGAAACAATAAAGGTCTCACTACGCATTTGTACGGATGTCATGAGGCTGCCAGGTGGAATGGTAAATATATCTATTATTGCCCGCTTGGGTTGACTTTCGTTTCGGCGGCAATTTCCGATAATCGCGGCGCCATGACGGGCGGAATAGTTGTTGGGCCTATTGTCATGGGGGATTTGCAGGATGTGATATATGATATACCGGCTCCGGATATGGCTTGGGCTGTATCTCAGCTTCAGGTATTTTCGACAAATAAAGTTCGGCATATTTCCGAGATATTATCCGCAGTTACAGGGCGCATTTCGGATGCCGAAAAACAGAAACGTGACAATCCGCGTGCGAATCAAGAAAAACTGCTTTACGAAATCAGCGTTGCAAAAGACCACTATTCTGATGGGGATGATAAGAGCGCAGAGATGCTGCTTAAATTTGAGAAAGAGCTTCACTTTGCAATGCTGCGCGGTGAAAAGAGCGCTGCGCTCCAGATGCTCAACGAAGTGTTGGCACATATTCATGTGTACAGCAACTTTGATGTCAGGGCAATAAAAGCGCGGCTTCTGGAGTTGCTTGTTATCCTATCCAGAGCAACCATTGAAGCGGGTGCCGATCCTGCCGATACATTTCGGTTGTCAGAAGATTTTATTTCACAAATCGCTCAATATTCAGATGTGGATCAACTCGCACTTTGGATTTCGGATATTGTGCGCAGATTTGTTGTGCAGGCTTTTGATCTTGCACAGATAAAGCATTCAGATGTTGTGTTTAAAACGACAAATTATATTAAGCGAAATTGCGCAGAGAAATTATCGCTCGATTCGCTTGCAAGGGAAGTTTTTCTCAGCAAGTCATATTTGAGCAGCATTTTCAAAAAAGAAACTGGAATGAGCCTGACTGCATATATTACGAAAGTTCGTGTTGAAAAGAGCAAGAAACTACTTCTTGAAGACAGTGCAAGCTTGTCGCATATCTCCAGTCAATGTGGATTTAAGGATCAGAGTTATTTTACAAAGGTTTTCAAGAAGGAGACCGGTGTTTCACCAAAGCGGTTCAGGAACAACTATTTTGGTGCAGGCAACGAATAGTCTGAGTTTTTAATTTGTAGTAGAAGCTAACGGGAGTCGAACCGGCGGGAGTAAAACCCCGTCAGCTTAAATAGCAGAAAGCCCTAAAGCTTTATAACTTCAGGGCTTTCTGCGGTCATCTATGGTGGACGATAACGGACTTGAACCGCTGACCTTCCGCACGTCAAGCAAATTGCCAGACAATTTAATGCAAAGCAAAAACGCCGGAACTCCTTGCAGAATCAGGCGTTTTTCTAATTGTATGAGAATTTTAAGCAGTTGGTTATGTCCGCAAAAAGCCCACAAAGCGCCCTACTTTTCATAATCTTTCGGGGGCAATTCCGGGGGCAGCGTTTTGAAAATATCAATAATTTTGCCCGAAAGTTCTTGTGGTGAATTTTCTATTGCGTGTGCATATATCTTTAAAGTCATTCTAGCGTCTGAATGTCCGGCAAGATATTGAATCTTTTTTATATCCATTCCTGATGCACAAAGTTCAGTGATGTAGGTATGCCTTAACCGGTGTGGCTCTACCGGAAAGCTTACAAGGGGCGCTCTTCTCTTTTTTGTCATAACGGATTTCCCAAAATTGTCCTTTATGATTTTTCCATGACTATCTCTGCAAGCAACGTTATATTCGCATCCAGAAACAATCTCCCACATGCGTGAAAAAGCAGATTCGCTCATTGCTTCTCCGGTTTTTGCAGCAGGAACAACCATAGGGCTTCCAGATAAGCTTTTCGCTCGCCTCAATGCGTCTTCAAGTATGCGAGGGATGGGAATGCTTCTGTATGCGGCAGGGGTTTTCAAATCATCGGAGTGCACAGCTCGACCTTTATCAAAAGTCACAGTTCCGCGAACATCAATATAAGGCGCATCGCAATCCAAATGTACGTTTGCCCAAGTTAACCCTAAGGCTTCTTCTCGGCGCAACCCGGAATAAAGGCAGAGCAACACAAACAGCAGTGCGCGCGTTCCGCTTGCCGCACCAACGAGCTCCGCTTGCTGACGCCTTGATAGCGGCACTTTGGGGCGCGAATCATATCCCCCAGCTTTAATTTTTTTTCGTCCGCTGCCGTCTCGGCATGGATTGCTGGCAATAAGTCCGCTGTCTACCGCCTCGTCTAGTATCTGAGATAGAGTCATCAGAATTTTTGATTGCTGAGACTTTGATAACTCGGGCTTTTCTGCCATTAATTGCTTCACGTCAAGAGCCGTTATGTCCTTTAGTTTGGCATTTTTGAAAAATGGCATAATGTGAACATTAATCGCATTAACATAGATGGCGGCGCTCTTAGGCCTAAGCCCTGCAACTTTTATCGGAAACCATTTTTTAGTAAATTCATGCAGCGTAGTTTCGTCGCCAAATATTAACCCTTTTTCATATTCGCGCTCAATTGCTTTGAGTTGATTGCGGACATCCTCTTTTGTGTCGCCATATATTTCATGCTGAGCGCCACCAATTGTTTTTCTTTTTCGCCATTTTTTCCGACTCTCAATCCAGCTCATTTCTGGGCGTGTTGACATAATTGACCTCCATTTTGTGCAAAATCACTAAATTATATGGACTCGCATGACGTAAACGTGATATAGTTTTCAGCACTCAACTTAAATTGAGATTACAGTTAAGGAGAATCAGAAATGGAAGAAGATGAAGTTGCAATAATTGCAAAGCGAATCATGAGCCTTTCGGAAGAGGATCGGTCAACAATTATTTCCGCCTTGGATTCTCTAACGAATCCAAGAGACCAAGCAATAGACGCTTTTGGTCATCAGGTAAATTAACTATCCTTTCAGCGGTTTTCAGCGCTTCAATATCGGGCACTCCAAACGGGGTGCTCGAATTTTCTATACCCATAAGATAGTCAGCCGAAACATTAAAGTATTCTGCAAGCTTTTTTATCTTGTCAAAGGATGGCTTTACTCCGCTCCTCAAATGATAAAAAAAGTCTTTTCCTACTCCCGCGCCTCTAAATGCAGCTGTAGGCGTTTCGCCTTTTCGCTTAATCAACGCATCTATTCGTGCAATTAAATCTTCGTACACTCCTGCTCCCACCTTTTCTGAGGTCTGCGGCATCCCTTTTTAAAACTGCATCTGCAGCGGGTATGCGAAAACAGCATAACTTGAAATGTCATCTGCGGTAATGTCGGTTGGCAATGAGAACGAGCTGCCCTCGAATCCGATTCTATCTCCGGGGGCAAAATCCTCTATTAGAATCGTAAATAATGCTCCAATTGGGGTGCCGCCATCATCAAAAAGGATGACTGAGATGTAGACCATTCCGTGTTCTTCATCGTGAGTATTTTCAACTCTGCCTATCATTCGAACGTCTCCGAACTGCCCATCGGACAATGAAAAGTCAGAAACCGCAAAGCGTATGTTTTCGACGGTTGCGCGTCTTACGTCCAATCTCGGGATAACAACCAAATCAAGCGGCGTGTCTACATTAAGCGTAAATTCATCATAGTAATAACCTTTTTCTCCAGGAGCGATAACATTTGGATGTGCAGACACCATTGTTTGGCTTGCGATCAAAGCCCCAGAAGCATCCTCGACATCAAAAGCGCCTGAACGTAAAAATAGCGGCACGGTTCCGGTATTTTCAACTTCAACGATTACCTGCGCCCAAACTGTGCCAATAGTAGTTGCCCACGTTACTGCACTCATATGCGTTATTTCGTATGATTCTACGTCTGCTGCTGGCGGAGGGCTTTCAGGAACGGCGGCAGTGGGCTCGGCGCTAGACTCAGCGGATTGGGCTGGTTGCGGTGTTGGCTGTGCGGCCGGGGTAGTGCCGCACGCAAATATGGATATACACAGGATAGTTGCGAGCAGTAAAAACATGATTTTCTTCATTTTGGCTTACCTCTTTTATGTTTATTCCGTCTCGTGACGGTGGGGGTCATTTAGTTGCAGGGCCACATCAACACACTTGCGAATCCATGCTTTGCCCTCAGCGTTAAGGGTCAGATAGTCATTCACAATCGCTATTGCGTCTTCTGGAAGCCCCTGCGCTGGGAGTGCAGTGCTGAGGTAGCTGGTTCTCCCAGCAAGATAGTCCACTGTGCAATCAAGGTAGTTTGCAATCTTTAGCATAGTTTCCGTAGATGGCGTTATATTACGCCTCTCCATGTCATAAATTAAATTCCTGCTAATGCCGCAAGCCCCAAGCATTCCTGATATGGAGATGCCTTTGCGCTTACACAGACCTTTTATTCTCTCTGATGATTGTAGACTGTTCACAATAAATGCACCGCCAATTGTATAATGTTACAAAATGCAGAAATATCTGTAAATAAACATTGACTTTACAGAAACTTCTGTATTATTATTACCCCATACTATTTCACGCTGGGAAAGCCGGAGGGAAAATGAGGATAGTGAAGCTTGTGGCGATGGTCACGGGAGTATCAGTTGCAATAAAAGCACTCCTGCACCTTAATCAAAAAATCGAAGCATTATCGCTCGCAAACAAGATGATGCACGATGACATTGATCAAAAGATTCGCTTTTTACTGTAACGGTATACAGTAAAGGGCATAACAAACTAGACGAAGTTACAATATTCGCATATATGAGCAGAAAATTGTTGACATTCGCAAATTTGAGAAATATACTTTCTGCATGGGAATTCTGGTTGCGGACTCCCACGTAAATCAACAAACATTTTACCCTACGCAGATAGGGTTGTCAAGAAAGGAAGTGTACATGAGAGGGGTTATTAATGGCGCAAAGATAAAGTCCTTGCGCACTGAACGAGGAATAACGTTTCCTGAGTTTTCAGATGCTGTGCGGTTAAGCGCAGGCAACTTGCATGATATTGAGTCTGGGCTAAAACAAACTAGCGTTGCTGGGCTTACTCGAATCGCAGATTATTTCGAGGTGCCGGTTGATTCACTAATTCACAAAGATTGACCTTAAATAGTGTACAACAAGGAGGGCGCAGAAACCATGTCTACCAGATACCAGAACGTTTACAAAACATGCAGAAAGCTTGCTGGATTATCTCAGGAACAAGCTGCGCCTGTGCTAGGCGTTGAGGTTCGGCAGCTTTCGAATTACGAAAACGGGCATGCGAAAGTCCCTGATGACGTTGTTGGGCGTATGGCAAAGCTATATAAAACTGAGCACTTGCCTATACAGCATTTAAAGTCCACAAACGAGCTTGCACGTAAGTTTTTGCCCGACGTCTTCCCGACGCATACGCATTCGGATGCGGCGATGCAGACCATTATGGCAACACGTGATGGACAAAAAGCGGAAGAGGCAATCATAGCAGCCTTAGAAGATGGCGAATTGTGTGAAGCCGACTTGCCACTGCTTATCGACTTTGTAAAACACAGCAAAGCCGCAATTGGGAAACGGCTTTCTGCAAAAATATATGTTACGCAATGGATAAATACGCTCTTGGGGAATGAGCATGGGTTTGATCCTGCGAAATGGGGGGAGTCGTAATGTACATCTCATCAAAAGAGGCGCAGAAGCTTCTTTGTGTGTCGGCGAACCAGCTCTATAGACTGGTTGACGCTGGAAAAGTTCCGGCATACAAGCCTGCGGGGAGGCTGCTTTTCAATCGATCGAAGCTAATGAGCTACATCGAGGATAGCCGGGTTACTCCAAAGGACTCGGTCAGCAGGACGATCTCAAAAAAAAGGCGCGAAGACCGACAGCTGTATGTCCCTGGGGAAAAGGTTGTGAGTTTATGACTATAACAATTCATCCATTTGTGGCCGGAATTATCGAAAAAGAAGAAACAGGGAAATGTGGACAAAGTACCTTAGGGGAAATAAGAACACATATAAGAGCGGAATCGGATGAGCCTATAAGTCCTGAGTGCACGGAGCAACGCCGACCGCCCCCTGTCAAGTCCTCACGCA
>WQUY01000041.1 GCA_009781855.1 Oscillospiraceae bacterium
ATTTGCTGCATGTTGCCCTTGGTCTACCACTGCGATTGGGTTCGCTGTAGAGAAATTACCACGGAAACCATCAGCATTTGCTCTTACATTATACTGACCAACAGGAACATTGATGCTATAGAAGCCATCCGCGCCCGTTACTACTGTTTGGCTCGTTCCATTCGGGAAGCCGATTGTTACTGTCGCTCCGACAATGCCCAAACCGGTATTTGAGGCCGTTACTTGTCCGTGGATGCGGCCATGATTTGCTGGGATTGTGATTGTTTCTAAAGTAACATTAAGGGTACGGCGGTTATTTTCATATTGACCGACCGGAACTAATCTGGTGGCAAAACCGTTAGCACTTACTGTTACATTGCCGGTGAGTGCTGCATCTGTTCCTACGAGCCACATATTTCCGCTTCTAGTCCAATCCGATGCCTGGACTGATGGGTGCGTCACATTTGCAGTTGCAAGTGCAGTCGTAGGGCCAACGATAACAACCAGTTCAAACGGTTGGTCTTGACCACCGGCGAGGCGTGTCAAAACTACGTTCGCCGCAAATCTACCTTGGTTCAAAACGGTTATCGGGTTTGCTGCAGAAACATTAAAGTTGAATCCGGCAGCACTGGCCATGACATTGTACTGCCCAGCCGGTACGATGATGCTGTAGAATCCGCCGGCATCTGTTTCTATTGTTTGACTGGTTCCGCTTGGAAACCCAATAGTCACTGCTGCAAAAGCGATACCTGCGCCGGTATCTTGGGCCGTTACGCGTCCATGAATCACACCATAATTTTGCGGAATGACCAACTCGTCTAACGCCACCGGCACCAATGCAATCGTTCCGGCATCATTCAGATGCAATGCCCCATTAAACTGTACGCTATTGGTAACGAAATTCGGCAATGCGTGTCCGGAAACGGTAATCGCTTCACCGGATGCTACCGGAGCTACAACTCCAAGATTCCAAAATGGCCCGGCACCTCTAGCCACTGAGCTGGCAAGTGATGTGACTGTTGCGCCTACTGTTCTTACCGCAGATGCAGTCGCTGCAATGATTGGGTCATCATCATCGTCTATGATATTGGCAAGCAGCAGGAATGAATCCGGATTGTGTGACTCTTGCCAGTTAAAGTTTACATTCGCTCTCCTGGTCTCACCCTCTTCAACATCTACAGGGTTCGCAACAGACGCACCAAAGAAGATTCGGTCATTAGGCAGAACCATACTTGCAAATACCATATGGTCGCCGTCATCTAAATCATAGACCAAGAAATAACCAAAACTGTCGGTTGTGGTCTCAATCATTTCACCGTTCGGTGTAATGATGGTCACTACTGCACCTACTTGCGGCACATCAAATACAGCAGGGGTGCTCTCAGTGTTACTGCGCACATAACCATCAATTCTACCGCCCGGTAAATCATCGTGGGGTACCAGCGTCAATATGACAAAATGTATATTGATGCCCGGAATCGCGGCAGGCACTGTAGCACTGTCGGGACGGAATCCACCCTCTGCTACACGCGCTGTCACTGTTCCCGTCAGCGGTGCATTATAACTATGTTCCCAAACATTTGTACCCGGTCTTCTGGTAAGTGTGGGATTTAGGGTTACTGTTGTTGTAATACCTGGGTCATCATGATCCGCACCTAAGACAGTTACATGTAGTAGGTGGCTATTGTTTCCGCTTGGGTCAACAGTTAGATGCACGTCAGCATGTGCGCCGTCGCCCTCTAGGTCAATCGGATTATGATGTGATGCATTAGGTGTAAAGCCTGTAGCTCCGGCTACCACATTGTAAATCGCAGGCGGCAAATCACCGGTCATTATATAGCTGCCGGGTTCATCCAGGTCAGGTGTAAATACTGCGCCGATTCTGTAAAAACCATCGGTATTGGTTGTGCCCGTTGCGCCGGAAACCGGAGCACCATTTGCATCAAGCACAGCTACACTGGCACCGCTTATCGGCGTAAATATGTATAGTCCGGGGAACACTGCCGTAAACTCTGCATCGAATACAAAACCTTGGATAACACCCGGCGGCAAAGTTTCTCTGGTAAGAACTACTCTGGTCGGGTCAACAGAATCAGTGGTAATCAGATATTCACCATCGTCAAATCCCTCTGCTCTGGCAACTAATGTTTGACCAACAGCCGCTCTGACATGGAAAATACTGCCCGGTACAGCGCTCACAGAAATTTCACGTGCTACTCTATCATCAACGTGTAGGCTGGCATTTGGAATCAGTCTGTCAATCGTTGTGCCATCAGGCATCATCACTTCTTCAACAACTCTGACTTCATGAATATGTGTTTGTGCCAAAACGATATTAATGGGAAGATATCCGGTCACATCGCCGTCAGCATTTTCGATTTCTTCTATCAAATCTCCGATTGTGAAGTGGTCACTGTCTACAAATTCAGGGTTGTGAGATATGATTTGCAATACGGTATCTTTAGAAATAGTGCGTGTTTCATAACGAAATGTATTAGGTACTACACGCAGTGGATTAGGAATGCCGGTCATGCTGCTTTCGATAATCACTATTTCAAGACGATTTGCCGCCACATCTGTACCTACAGCAATTGGACCACTGTACACGCCTTCTTCATTCACAGATTCCCATGCTCTGATATCCAGAGGGAACTGATTGCGCATATCACTTATATAAATGTCAAATTCAAAGGTGTTGGCTACACCGCTAACGACTCTTAAGTCTGCCGCATTGAGATAGATTAGCGCTTCATCAAAGCCGTTGGCTGTCGCTTCAAAGCGGTCTCCAACCATTACATTGGTAAATGGGAACCACGCTGTAGCCACTACATTGCTATTTCGAGGTGGAGTATGGGTTGCGCCATCCGGCTGCTGTACCCACGCACCACTAATAAACTGCCAACTGATCTCGGTACGTGAAGCCACGGGAACCGGATCCATAAGCACAGCACCGGCATCATCGCGTACCCAAACGCGGATGTTTTCTAGTGGTACTCGAGTCATCGGTATCTCTATTCTGCCCGCTTGTGAGACTTGGGCTGAGGTGAGATAATGTCCTGATATCGGAGCATAACCAATGGCGGTAATATTAATTAAGGTCGCACCTGCACCAGGTCCGGCACTGAACCGGCTGGATTCAGCAATAAACACCCCATCAGAATCTGCATAAACAGTTCCAGGGCCTTGATTCGTTATATTCAGCACTGCATGGGATAAAAATTCACCGGTTACTTCATCAACAGCCGTTACGGCTATGAGATTGCCAAAATCTGCACCGCTAAAACCAACAACGCCCTGTGGGCTGATTACGCCCATCGACACTTCATTTCTGGCCAATGTAGCGTTGGGTACAGTCACGGAATGATTGCCTGTTGGCGATGCAGTAAACCAACCTTCGGCAGGGATAGTAACACCCGCTGCGACCGCTGGCGGGGCTACGTAAGGATTAAACAGTCTACCGCCGCTGCCCACAGGCGCTCCGGCAAATGGTAAATCAAATGAATGGATATTGGTAAAATCAATAGCCGGGCTGGCACTGCCCACCGGCTCGTCCATAGCAGGCTCACCGCTTGCACGGACAATCACGCTATCAAAGAATGGTGCTGGAAGCACGCCGCCGGTTTGCCATCTGAAATACGGGTATGTTGCCCATGGATTTTCAGGATAATCATATACCTCGGTAATCGGGTTAAATACAGGTGCCGGGTCTTGAATGCCAAACTGCCATACAGGCTGACCATCTATCGGTGAGCGAACGCTCGGACCAAAGCCCGGCAGCAAGCCGCTGGCAAGCAATGTCGTTGGTTGGGTCGTGATACCGGTTCTCGCTGTTTGCAGTTGGGCTGCGGTAGTCGTCGGTGCCGTATTCATATCTACATACACTTGTGAGAACGAAAATCCGGTTACACCTCTGCCTGTGCCAGTGGCGCTTACACCTACAGCAGTACCTACGTGTCCGGCAGCACGCGGGCCACGCCCCCACATACCGGATACATACGCACGTCTGAGCGTTATTGCTCCACCGTCACGTCTACCGACAATACCCGAACCCGCACGGTTACCCGCTGCGGTGCTTCCTCCGGCCTGAATTTGGCCAATATTATAAACGTCTTCTATGAGCAAGGTTCCATTATTACGTCCAACGATACCACCGCCGTTAAAACCGCTGTGGCTGATAAAGCCCGCATTAAAGCTCTCGCGAATCACTGTGCTCGCTCCGGTTACGCGCCCTACAATACCTCCGGATCCACCGGCATTGGCATTGCCACGCATACTGCGAATCATGCCTGTGTTGCCGCTACGCTCTACGACCAGACCGGCAGCACCCTCGGAAAGACCGATCATTCCACCAACTCTGCCTGTAACGCCTTCTGTTGAGATAATTTGCCCATGGTTCATACCATAGCGAATACGCAGACCAGGATTGGCTACAGTACCTGCCAAAGCCGATCTGCCGACAAGTCCACCAACCATGCGACGACCGCGGACATTACCGTAGTTGGTCGTGTTGTACATTCTTACTTGACCTTGGGCGGCGTGCAAGATTGTACCAACTACGCCACCTACATCAAATGTAAGCTGTCCACGGGCGGCTGCGTTGTCTAATGTAATCGTCATATTACCAACATTACCTCTGTTGGTTACATTATTTAAGGTCACACGACGCTGAGCTGCTGATGGTGCCACTGCGCCCGTAGTTGGCCAGTTTATCAGGCCGATAATACCACCTTGGCGCTGCGCTGTGCCCGTAGCTGCGGTCGTGCCGGTAGCGCCACGTGTTCTGACATTGCCCAGATTGTGGACATTCGTCATATTCAGGAAATGTGCTGAATGACCGATGATACCGCCCACATGACCGGAGGCGGGATGGTCATGCAATATATATCCATGATTCCATGCACCGTTAATCGTAGTATGCCCTTGTGTACCACCAATGATACCACCGACCCATGTCGGCGTGTTGGAAAGGTGCTGTACATTCGCATGGTTGGTCACGCCTGTTAAGACAACTGTATTGCCGGTACGACCGATGATACCACCCGCGCGAGTTGCATCTGCGGCCGCAGTACCGACCATGTGGGTCGTTACAATCGTCGCTTCATTGGTGACATTGGTCATATTAAGGGTACTTGTCGCACCACCAGCGGTAAAGCCGACAATACCACCGGCAAATTGACGCGCACGAATTTGCGGCCCACTGACGGAGACATTGTTTATAGTTACATTACCGGCTTCCATGCGACCGATAATACCACCCGCAGCATTGGCCATATTGTCATTGGATGTTGGGGTGAGTCCCATAATACTTGCGTTGATTGTAGCGTTGGTAATCGTGACTTGACCATGAGTCACACCAATTACACCACCGACACTGTGTGTGCGTCCGGCTTGATTGAGTACTTCCAGATTCGCCATAGAGATGTTATTTACAACCAAAGTACCGCCAAGTTCGACAGCACCGACAAATCCACCGATATGCTTGGTTGTGGGGCCGGCAGCGGCAGCTACTCCGGCACGGTTCATACGCATGTTGGTATTGCCGGTAAAGTTTACGTTTTCAATTGTTACGGCACCAGCTCCACCTGCTACTACTCTGCCTAGCACAATGCCGCTACGCCCTTGGACAGTAGCCCATTCGTAGGTGGTTGTCGCATCTAAAAAGATGTCGCCACTTGTATTGTTAAATGTAAGGTTTTCTATCCGAGCACCGGAACCGGCAACACGGATAAATCCTACGCTGTTGTTGTGGAATGCATGTTCGGTCATATCCACACTGCCATGCGCTCTGGGTACAAGTTGCAATCCGACAATCGTCTGTCCATTACCATCAAATGTGCCGGTAAATGGCTGACCGGTCGCATCCATACCGCGACCTTGGAAAGACCCGCGCCCACTCATATCAAAGTTGCCGCCATCGGCAAGTACAAAGATATCGCTATTGGAACCTAAAGTGCCGCGCAGAAAACGCTCTAAGTCATCGGCATCTGCAATAATCACATCACCAGCATTGGCCGGCAGTATCCCTATGTCGGGAAGCACGGTCTCCGGCTCATCATCATAGTCGTCGTCACTGGCATCTGTCTGCGCTTCATCAGAATACTCAGACTCTACATTATAATATAGGTCTGAATCTCCGTCTTCGGACTCAATTTGAATACGGGTACCGGGGTCTGAATCTTGGTCACTCAGCAATGTATCACCATCGGCAACTGCCTCATCAGTAATCGAATACGTTTCCCAACTGTAGGTATCAGCATCCGGTGCCGAAAGTGCAGTGAGAGGCACACCCATGAGCATGATTAATGCCAACATAAATGTCCCTATGCGTCTTAGTTTCATCTCCATACAATTTCTCCCAATTTATTCAATATTTCAAATATTTGCATACGCATTTATTGCGTTTGTCTACTTAAACATAGCTAATGTACACCATTAAGGTCTGAAATACAAGCTATATTTTACTTTTTTCGTTAAATTTTAACAATTCTTAGTGAAATGCTCCAAATTATCGTCTGATTTTCACCCTTGTTTAATTCCCACCTTAATTGATACCAAAATAAATACCATAATTTGTACCACCCTACAAATCCAGATGGTGATACCCTCTTAGTACAATGTACAACACCTAATATTTATCATAATTTGACATCTTGATTTATTGCGCCTGCACTGATATTATTGACGCATACAACTTTTAGAAAGGACGCATTCTAAATGACAATCCTTATAAAGGATATCCTTGCAGTGCTGCCCGACGGCGCTCAAACCACCTCTGTGTACATAAACAGCGGGATTATTACCTCCGTATCAAATGAACCCGATGGCTTCACGCCGGATAAAACAATAGACGGCAAAGGAAAAATGCTGATTCCCGGTATTGTAAATGCCCACACCCACGCATCCATGACAATACTACGCAACTGTGCTGACGACCTGCTTTTCGGAGACTGGCTCTTTGGCAGAATCATGCCGCTTGAAGAAAAACTCACAGCCGAGGACTGCCAGTGGGGTATGAAACTGGCAATCATGGAAATGCTGCGCTCCGGAACGACTGCATTCATCGACATGTACTATTTCATGGACGCGCTCGCGCAGGCAGTTGATGAAACAGGCATTCGTGCGATCCTATCTCGCGGTCTTATAGGCGGATTTGACGATCTGTCTGCCGGCGAAACGCGAATCAAAGAAGCTTTAGATGCGATAAGCAAGTGGAAAGGCTGCAATAATCTCAGCTTTATGCTTGCCCCTCACGCCCCATATACATGTGACGACGGCTTCCAACGCGAAATTGCAGCAGAAGCTAAGCGTCAGGGGCTTGCTATTAACACCCATATTTCTGAAAGCCTTGGAGAAATTGACACAATCAAAGAAAAGTACGGCTGCACACCAATAGAGCTCTGTGACAAAACAGGCCTTTTAACAGAAACAACTGTCGCAGCTCATTGTGTACACCTGACTGACAGTGATATAAAAATTCTTGCAAACCGTGGCGTACATGTTGTAACAAATCCGGTGAGCAATCTCAAACTGGCAAACGGCATCGCCCCAATTCCAAAAATGTTGGATGCGGGTGTCAAGGTCGCCCTCGGTACTGATGGTGCTGCAAGTAACAATACGCAAAACATGATTCGCGAATTATCTATGCTCTCACTGATACACAAAGGCGTAAACCAAGACGCTCAGGCTGTCAGTGCTCAGCAAGGATTCGAAATAGCGACCAAAAACGGCGCAATGGCAATGGGGCGCCCGGATATTGGCGAAATAAAACCCGGAAACGTTGCTGATTTGGTCATACTCAATCTGGACTGTCCAAATATGCAACCCAACAACAACCCCATTGCTGCACTCGCCTACTCAGCAAATGGCAGTGAAGTTGAAACCGTCATGGTTTCCGGACGGATACTTATGGAAAACAAGGAGTTCCTTACCATCGATGCTGAGAGAGTCATTTATGAGGTATCAAAGATATGTGAAAGGATCAAAACAAAATGAAATCAGATACACAAAAACCAGGAAACAACAAAGGCTCTGCCGCCGCAACCAAAATACATCCAAGTGTTGTCAAGGACTTATCCCTTGCTCCATCAGGAGAGCTGAAAATTGCATGGGCTTGGCGAAACATGCCGCTTCTGCGTGCAATCAAAGAAGAATTTGAAAAGACTCGCCCATTTGAGGGTATGAAAGTAACTCTATCTGTACACATGGAGGCAAAAACTGCTTGTCTTTGTCGGACACTTGCGGCAGGCGGTGCAGAAATGTATGCGACAGGATGCAATCCGCTATCTACGCAAGATGACGTTGCCGCAGCGCTCGCTGCAGGCGGAATGTCTGTATATGCAGTCCATGCTGTGAGCTCAGAGGAATATGAACGTCACCTTACAATGGCTTTGGAATCAGGCCCAAATATCATAGTCGATGATGACGGCGACCTTATAAATATTATGCACACAAAGCTACAGCACCTTATACCCGGTGTTTTGGGCGGCTGTGAGGAAACAACAACGGGTATCAAACGCCTGTACTCAATGGCAGCAGACAAGTCGCTTAAATTCCCTATGGTTGCAGTCAATGACGCACAATGCAAATATTTATTCGACAATAGGTACGGTACAGGCCAATCCGTATGGGACGGCATAAACCGCACAACAAATCTAATCGTCGCAGGAAAATGCGTTGTTATAGCTGGTTATGGATGGTGCGGCAAAGGCATAGCGATGCGGGCAAAAGGGTTCGGTGCCAATGTTATAATTACCGAAATCGATCCTGTCAAAGCGCTTGAAGCAATGATGGACGGATTCGAAGTTAAGACAATGGATGAGGCAGCCCCACTCGGCGACCTATTCATAACAGCAACAGGATGCGCTGATGTCATCACAGAGCATCATTTCAGCAAGCTGAAAAACGGCGCAATATTGTGCAATGCGGGTCACTTCAATGTCGAAGTCGATGTCGCCTGGCTCGACAAGAACACACAGGGACGTGAACATAAACCCAATATAATGGGTTATAAACTATCTAACGGAAATACGATATTTATTATCGCCGAGGGCAGACTGGTAAACCTCGCTTCCGGTGACGGTCACCCAGTCGAGATTATGGATATGAGCTTTGCTATTCAAGCCCTGTCCGCTCAATTCCTCGCAACACATTATCAAACGCTGGAACCCGGCGTAATCCCTGTGCCTGTGGAAATCGACATGGATGTTGCATGGAAAAAACTCGCAGCAACCGGTGTAGACATTGACAAGCTCACTGATGAACAAAAAAAATATTTATCCAGTTGGGAAATGTAGGCAATTTTGGGAGACTCCTCAATGAAAAAAGTTATGTTAGTCTTTGGCACCAGGCCTGAGGCGATTAAAATGTGTCCGCTCGTCCTCGAATTAAAACAACGGTCACACATAAACACAATCGTGTGCGTTACGGGCCAGCATCGAGAGATGCTGGACTCCGTGCTTAACGCTTTTTCCGTCATTCCCGACCACGACCTCTCGATAATGGGAGACAAACAAACACTCTTTGATATAACTTTCAAAGTCATGGCAGGAATGCGTGATGTGCTCATGAGCGAAAAGCCGGATGTCGTTTTGGTGCACGGGGATACGACAACAACTTACGCTGCTGCTCTGGCAAGTTTTTACTTAGGCATACCCGTTGGTCATGTTGAAGCGGGACTTAGGACATATAATATCCGCTCCCCTTTCCCTGAGGAATTTAACCGTCAGGCTGTTGACATAATAACAGACTGGGCGTTTGCCCCAACAGAAACATCACGTGATAATTTGATCCGCGAGGGTAAGAATCCCGACACCGTCTTTGTAACGGGCAATACCGCAATTGATGCGCTCAAAACCACTGTCCTCAGCGATTATGCTCATCCCGAACTAGCATGGGCAGATGACAGCAGGCTCGTTATGCTGACCGCACACAGGCGCGAAAACCTTGGCACACCAATGCACAGGATATTTCGTGCCATACGCTCAGTTGTAGACGAATTCCCTGATCTTAAAGTCATATACCCAGTGCATCTAAACCCGGCTGTAAAAAAAGCAGCAGAAAGTGAAATAGGCAACCATCCACGCATAAGGCTAATCGCGCCGCTGGATGTATTGCCTTTTCATAACTTCCTTGCCCGCTCATACCTTATTTTGACCGACAGTGGTGGTATCCAGGAGGAAGCGCCCTCTCTCGGAAAGCCCGTGCTTGTATTGCGTGACACAACAGAACGCCCGGAAGGAATAGCTGCCGGGACGCTCAAACTTGTAGGCACAGACGAAAAAGACGTATACAAGGGCTTTAGACGGTTGGTCACTGACAAAACACTTTATGATGCAATGAGTCTTGCCTCAAACCCATATGGTGACGGTTTTGCATCTAAACGTATTGCAGATATTTTGGAAAAAGGTTTGTAAACAAACCGTTCACTTTACTCAGGATACGAAAGGTTCATTATGATTGACATTAGCAATATAGAGGGTGCGATTTTTGATGTGGATGGAACAATGCTTGACTCCATGTGGATGTGGGATATCATTGAAGCTGACTTTTTAGAAAAGTATTGCGTTAACATTGAATCCGGTCTTATAGACCAGTTGCGCACACTAAGCCACTATGACTTATCAAAACACTTGCAAACAGAATACGGAATCAATATATCACCGCAGGAGATTATTCGCGAAAAATCCATCTTGCTTGAAGAGTTTTATTCCCAAAAGGCAGAGCTGAAACCCGGTGTCATAGCGCTACTGGAGACATTGCGCTCAAAAAATGTAAAAATGTGCGTTGCAACGGCAACTGACAAATATTTGGTTGAATCCGGTATGCAGCGATTGGGCATAATGGAGTATTTCGCAAAAGTGTTCAGTTGCGTGCAGGAGGAAACAAACAAAACAGAACCGGATATCTATATTTCAGCCGCAGAATTTCTTGGTACCGAGATAGGGGCAACACTGGTGTTTGAAGATGCACTTTATGCAATACAAACGGCAAAAAAAGCAGGCTTTCCGGTAGTTGCAGTACATGACCAAACGGCCGACGCTCATCAGGATGAAATCAGGCGCCACGCCGACCACTACTTTGTCACATTGGATGAAATGAAAATTAAGTAAAATATAAACGAGAGTCGAACTCACCCGATAAAATCGGCGGAGTTCGACTCCAATCTAAAAGGAAAAAATAATGCTGATTCAAAAACTTAAAGAATATGCAAACGCGCATGTATATCCTATGCATATGCCCGGACACAAACGCAGCCGGACGTTGCCTCATGACCTGCCTTATGACATTGACATAACAGAAATACACGGGTTTGACGACATGCACAATCCCACCAGCATCCTGCTGGAAATCGAAAAACTCGCGGCAAGAATCTACGGCAGCAAAAAATCATTTCCGCTAATCAATGGCTCTACAGCCGGAATTCTCTCTGCAATTGGTGCGCACACAAAAAGAGGCGACAAAATCCTTGTCGCAGAAAAATGCCATTGGTCGGTAACTAACGCCGCTGATTTATTCGGACTCATTCCAATTTATATTGCATCTGAAATAGACAAAACTTCTAAAATAGCAAAAAGCATCAGTCCTGAAGTTGTCGAGGAAACGCTCCGCAAAAACCCTGAGGTAAGGCTGGTGGTCATCACCTCCCCGTCATACGAAGGGGTCATAAGCGATATAAGGAACATCTCCGCAATCACCCATAGCTATGACATCCCGCTCTTCACAGACAGTGCCCATGGCGCCCATCTTGGCTTTTCCAAAATGTTTCCAGAAAATGCTGTACAAGCAGGCTCCGATATAACTGTTATGAGCCTGCATAAAACTCTGCCCGCAATGACACAATGCTCACTGCTCCATATTTGCAGTGAACGCGCCGACATCTGCGAAACAAAGCGGCTGCTCTCCATATTACAAACAAGCAGCCCCTCATATGTTCTTATGTCTTCAATTGACAGTTGTCTGCATATGTTGGATACGGATAAAGACTACCTTTTTGAGCAATACGAACAGAACTTATTACACTTTGACCAATCAGTTGCAAATCTGAAAAAACTTTCACTGTTTTGTCGAGACCAAAGCAAAACCCCTCCCGGCGTCTTCGCATATGACCCAGGCAAACTTGTCATAACAACAAAAAACACCGCTATTGACGGCTTTGAGCTTTCAAACAAACTCCGCTCTGAATATGCAATCGAACTCGAACGCGCATGTGAAGACTATGCTATCGCCATGACAAGCATTTGCGATAGCACGAAAGGCTTTGATATGCTTTCATCTGCACTGATTGATATTGACAACAACCTTTAGTGGCGGGAGTCCATGTTACAAACTAACTATTCTTCCGAAACGGAAAAATCCACAACACCATCGCTGTCTCTGTCCTCTCCAGGAAACATATCTAATATCCCTTGCTCAGCAGTCGCCATAACGCTGTACAAATTCAAACCTGCATCAAACTCCGCCTTATACATTGAATCAGACAAATCGCATATTTTACGAACGATTGCCGTACTCTTTTCATCCATGGGAAACTGTTTCTGTCCACCGCCCGGGGCTCCAACCGTGTGAGAGAACATGTGAATCATTTCATCAAATGCAACGATGTACAAGAAGTCATTTTTTGACCTGGCAATGACCATATTCCCTTTCGATAACTCTTCAAAAAGCCGGTTACCATCTGCGTGCAAAAGTTCAAGATCTATATTTTCCACAATTAGCTCCATCTATTATTTTTAAGTAAACGCTGATTAAATCCATCGTGTGTATTTAATCGGCGCTTATCTTGTGTACATAGTATCTCCTAAGACACAAAATGTCAATTCCATATTGCTTTTAACGCTGGGATGTATTAAGCTGACAGGGATTGAACGCCCATCGGTTTGTGCCGGACGGATTTCCACCCCTGCATACTCATTATTTTATAGGAAAGATAAATTTGAAAAATAACATATCACTTCCCAACCCAAAACAAAATAGACGAAAAAAAAGAATAATCATCGTCGCCATTGTCACACTCATTATTATTGCGTCCGTGACCGTTTTTCTATGGCATGTTCATCTCAGACAGTTGCGCAACGACATGGATACACATTTTGAGCACTCCATTTCCTACATAGAAAGCGGCAGGAACCAAAGAGCGCTCTTGGAAGCTACAGAAGCCGAGAGGTTGGCAACGCGGCTCCAAGACAATGACTCACTACACATAATAACCGCACATATACGACTTATTGAAGAGGTAATCCGTGGACAGGAATTCTTTGAGTCCGAAAGGTATCAGTCTGCCCGAAACGCATATCTTTGGGCACTTGATTATGCTGCAATCGTTTATAACTTGAATCCCAGCTTCATCTATGCCTTAATAGAAATTGCAGACGAATACATCCATTTCTTTGAGCTCATTGATAATGCCAAATCGCTATTAGCGCAAAGCGATTATCTTGCTGCGCAAAGCTTGTTTGAAAACGCTCTGACCATTGCACAAACACTTTCATTCGCAGACGGAATCGACCTTTCGGAAAATGGCATAGTTGAAACACAGGAACGTATGATAAGGGCAAAGATTGCTGAAGCCGAAGCACTTGTCTTACAAGGTGATACAAACTTTTCCAGTGGCAATTACACTGAGTCAATCGTTTACTACCAAGCAGCATTAGAGATTTTTTATGAGCTTGAGCATACGGACGGTATCATAGATGCACATTCAAAAATCGGCGTTGCCGAGCGCAGAATTGAAGAGCTAGAGCGCGCTGCACAAGCAGCGGCAGAAGCGGCAGCAAGAGCTGAAGCCGCAGCTGCGGTTGCGGCAGAATTGGCAGCCGCCGAAGAAGCTGCAAGAAACGCCAATAACGCAGCTCATGAAGTGGACAATCTACAAAACAACCAGACCGCTGACATAGGAGTTACTTCCGGCTCAGATCCTCAAATAGAAATTGACATGAACTACGAACACAACCGAAGTATAAACTTTGACCTGGTTACCCTCATAGACAACCAGAATCAAAGCCCAGCAAATCAAGTAAGACTGGGCGCTGCCGAAGGATTGAACGAGGGGTGGCGAAATGGCTGCGGTTGGATTTCCGCATATAACGCGCTTATCCTGCTGGAAAACCCGCGCCATCCGGCTGAAATAGTGCGACATATTGAATCTGGAGGTGGCGCTGTATTCAGCGGAGTATTCGGCACTTTTCCACATGCAATAGAACGACTCTTCCTAGATTTAGGTTATAATGTCAACCACACCTTATTCCCGGGGCGCTCCGTAAATATCGATAATGCTATAAGATCCTCACGAGTCAGTATACTCGCATACACACATACAAGAGCCGCGCATTTCATAACAATAGAATATAGGGAATCTGATGGCAAATTTATAGTTTATAACGATAGCTTCGCACGCAGACGTGCACTGGCGCTTGGACTTGAAAATCATACTGATATCGGCGCTACGGTAGATTCGATATCGGCACTCATCAGAGAAACTCCGGATATGCTGTTCTCGTTCTCACTGATAACTATTTTTTAAAACTAGAAATATCCTTACATCCCATGATATCTCTGTCATTACCAGGCGCTCAAAGCCGCAAGCTCATTGAACACCCCCACATCCCAGCGCACAGGCCATCAAGGGGGCTGGCTTATGGTTTTTGTTTTGCGAAGTGTAGGGCGACGAGACCCGTTCCGAGCAAAACAACAAAATCATTAGTAACACCCCACACATCCCAAAAAATTTCAAGTCTTTATTTTCAACTTTATTAACCACCCGATTTATTGTATACTGGTACAAAAAATTGGAGGATTTTTTATGGCTGAAAGCATACAAGACTTACAAGCAAAAATAATGTCGCCCGAAGAAGCGCAGCAAATGTTCGCCAGATTAGGCGAATTGACACTTGACGTCTCAAAAATAAAAAGAAAATTTCTAAATTGCCAATATGGTGAGAATCCAAAACAAGCCTTAGATATCTACCTACCTAACGAAGGCACCGGCCCCTTCCCCATCGTTTTCTATGCACATGGCGGCGCTTGGCAACATGGGAAAAAAGACGATGTACAAGTCGTTCCATTTATAGACGGTGTAAACCGCGGCTATGCAATCGTAAGCATCGGATACAGACTTGTACCGGAAATCAGATATCCTGACAACATGTTCGATATAAAAGCAGCGCTTCGATGGATTGCGACCAATGCGGACTCCTATATACTGGACGCATCAAAAACTGCCCTATGCGGATCTTCAGCTGGCGCACACCTTGCAATGATGGCCGCTTTCACACAAGGTATGGCAGCTTTCGGCGATATCCCAGGAGCAAAAACATGCCAAATACTCGCTATGGTTGAACAATTCGGCCCAACCGATTTTGCAAAAATCCACGCCCACTACGACGAATCTGGATTCCCCCGCATACATGTTCCGGGCACTGCAAGTGCAGTTGACCTGATGATAGGAACAAGCGCTGAAACCATACCCAACCTGCTGCGATTCTACAACCCCATCGACTGCATTCACCCAGACATACCACCCATACTACTCCAACACGGAAAACACGACCCAATGATTCCATATCAGCAAGCAATTGAACTTCACGACAAAATAAATCTGATTACTGGCACAAAAAAAGCACAACTGGACATCAGTGAAACTTTTATGCACGCCGACCCCGGTTATGCGCGTAAAGAAAGTGTAGACCGTATTTTTGGATTTTTGGACAATTACCTTAAGTAAAACTACTGGCAGTTAAGCTATTAAATCCCAGGACAAAACCCCGGGATTTAATAGCTTTTTGTATGGTAATAGCTAAACATGCTTTTTATATAGTACAATCTTCGACCACCCGACATCTTTGTCGTTTGCAAAACCGCTCCCAAATACACACTGACTAAATCGCACGCCCCACCACTTCATCACCTAATACAAATACTCCTCAACATTCCGATCCTCAATGCACATACGTTCCACATACCCCAGCACCTTAAATCTGCTTTGATCAGGCAACTTCCTGAACATACCCAACAAATGCAACTCAACTTCACTTACAAGAGAAGCTGACGAATCTTCAGATAAAAGCCAATCAAGCGGCACAGAATAAAGCTCGGCCAAAATTTTTAGTACTGGCTTTCTGGGAACAGTCAAATCATGCTCCCATCTGTAAACTGAATTCATCGAGACTCCCAAAAGCTTGCTCTGTTCATGTAAAGTCTTTTTGGTTTTAAGTCGCAGGCTCCTCAACTTGTCGCCAAGACTCATAGTTCTCCCCCCTTCGAACGTTCCTTGTCCAGCATTACCATGGTCATAGCCTAAAGATTGAAGCAACTTTAAGGTCAACCTTGTTCCACAGTTTCAAGAATACTCATAGTATATATTTTCAAATAGTGGTTAAAATCATCAATATCAGCCGAAATGCTTGTGTTTTTCTAACATTTTGAACCTAAATTTCCACATTTATAATCCAGTTCTATTCAATTATGAGCGCCTTACTTTCTGGATTTTTGCCGAACTCATAATAATCTTGTCTCAACTCTTTAAATGGGTTTAAGGTTTTTTCAGTTTTTGTCAAAACAGCCTAATAGTGTTGAAAAACCACATGCTAAATGGTATAATTTTACCACAAATAACGACAATCAGTTTAAGCTGGTGGGAAGTCGAACCCCATCGGTTTTAAAAAAGCATGGGAGGAGTAAGTTTTATTATGAGTGATACTCTATCGATCTATGAGTTTTCAAAACTCAGTGGAGTTTGTTCATCAACCCTGCGATATTGGGACGATATCGGCATCTTCACACCTACGATGCGCAACCCGGACAATAACTATCGACATTACTCAACTGCACAATTGCCTACACTTAATTTTGTCACTTCCCTCTGCCAACTGGGCATACCTCTCAAAACAATTGCAAAGATAAGGAAAACCCGGGATCCTGAAACCATTATTGACTTGTTTGATAGGCAAGAGCATCAGTTAGACAAAGACATGGCCAAACTCATGACGCAATATGCTATAATCCATGCAAGACGGGAATTGATAAACATGGGAATGAAAGCTGATGCTGAGCAAATATCTGTCGTAGAACTGCAAGAGAGAACCATGCTTCTGTGGCCTCGAAACGAGTACAAGCAAAATCAATCTTTTCTCGAGCCACTCGCCGTGCACATGGCAAAGGCCGGCGACTATCTTATAAACACAAGCTTTCCCATCGCCGGATATCATGACAACCTCTATACTTTCACGGAAAACCCAGGATGCCCCGACCATTTTCTATCGCTTGATCCTCATGGTGCGCACAAGCGAAAAGCCGGGCACTATCTCACCGGATATTGCCGTGGCTATTATGGCGATTTGGGAGATTTGCCCACCCGAATGCTCAAATACGCAAATGAGAACGCACTTGAATTAACCGGCCCTGTATATACGATGTACCTACATGAAGAAGTAAGTACAACAAACCCATCCGAATACTTGGCACAAAGTAGCATAGCGATCGCCAACCCAAACAAAAAAACCAGAAAAAAGCGCTGATTAAAGCTGGCGAGAGTCGAACTCCCGCCAGCTAAACCAACATAAAATGAGCACCTATCTTGACTTCGCAGTGTCTACTCCCTGATTCTGATATGCACTTCCCGAAGCTGCTGGCCGGAAACCTCACCCGGCGCTCCAAGCATAACATCCTGAGCGTTTCCATTGAGTGGGAAAGCAATAACATCCCTGATTGTCTCTTCATTAGCCAACAACATCACAATCCTGTCTATACCCGGCGCCATCCCAGCGTGTGGCGGTGCGCCATATTGAAATGCCGTATAGAGCGCACTAAACTGCCTTTGCAGTTCCTCTTCACTATACCCGGCTATTGCAAAAGCCTTTCTCATAATCTCAGGGGAATGGTTGCGCACAGCACCGGAAGATAATTCAACACCATTGCACACTACATCATACTGATATGCAAATATATCAAGCGGATCTTTCGTTTCCAACGCCTCTAGGCCTCCCATAGGCATTGAAAATGGGTTGTGCGTAAAGTCTATGCACTTTTTATCCTGATTATACTCATACATAGGATAATCCGTGATGAAGCAAAACTCGAAAGTCTCCTTGTCAGTAATTTCAAGGCTTTCACCGAGCCAATTTCTAATTTGCCCTGCAAGACCATCAACGACAGTTGCTGCATCACATATGAAAAACAATGTTTCACCCTCTTTAATACCGAGGGTTGATATAAGCTCCTGCTTATGCTCTGCTGTCAAAAACTTCTCTATCGGACCTTTAAAATCACTTTCAGCAAGCGTTATATATCCCAGACCTTTCATGCCAATATCGGTCGCATATTTCAGTGCGTTTTCAAAAAAGCTCCTTGACTTACCAGAGCAATCAGCCACAATCCCTCGAACAGGCTTTTTCTTAAAAAGTGGAAAATCTACACGAGAGAAAAACTCAGTAAGATCGCAAATAGACAAAGGATTGCGTAAGTCGGGCTTGTCTGTACCATATTCAATCATTGCATCATTGTACTTAATCCGGCGGAAAGGCGGAGGCGAAACTTTTTTATCAGTAAACTTGACAAATGTCTCATACAAAACCTTTTCAGCAACGTCCAGAACGTCTTTCTGCTCTGCAAATGCCATCTCGAAATCTAACTGATAAAACTCTCCGGGCGATCTGTCACCCCTAGCATCCTCATCCCTGAAACAAGGCGCAATTTGAAAATACTTATCAAAACCGGATACCATAAGGAGTTGTTTGAATTGTTGCGGTGCCTGCGGCAAAGCATAGAATTTCCCCTTATGCTTGCGACTCGGAACAAGGTAATCCCTCGCCCCTTCAGGTGAGGATGCAGTTAAAATCGGAGTTTGCATTTCAAGGAAACCTAAATCGGTCATTTGCTTGCGGATAAAGCTAATTATTTGCGAACGCAAAACAATATTACCATGAAGAACAGGGTTGCGAAGATCTAAAAATCGATATTTCAGTCTGACATCTTCGCGTGTTTCCGTCGATTCGTGTATTTCAAACGGAAGCATGTTCTTGCAAGGGCCAAGAATCTCAAGTCTATCAGCATATACCTCAATATAACCTGTTTCAAGCTTTGGGTTTATTGCTGCATCGTCACGAGCACGCACCTTTCCATATATTGAGACAACGGTCTCACGATGGACACCCTCAAGCATTGAATGGTTATGAAGCACAATTTGCGTTATGCCGCTGTAATCTCGTAAATCAAGGAACATAACCCCACCATGGTCACGAATAGTATCCACCCAACCCGACAGGCGCACTTCCTGTCCAATATCCTCTGGTCTCAACTGCCCGGCAAGATGTGTTCTAAGCATTAGTTTCACTCCTCAATTATAAAAAAACGTGGAATCTCCACTCAGAGCATTCTATCCTCTGTCTTTTCCCTTGTCAAGAAAAAAGTGATAACTTGATTGCTAGGTTATTGTCTAACACCATAAAACAAGCCAACCCCCTTACTTTCTCCCCTTGCCTTGTTTTCCTTGCACCACTCCGTCGTTATCGTCTCTTGCAGAAACTGAAATGCTAGCCAATATATGGGCTGCAAAACCGAGGGCCTATGTCTATAAGGTCTATAAGACACAGCCGCTCGGTTTTTTCTTTGGGATAAAAGTGTGATAACCATCACCATAAACCCACGGAAGCATGGACAAATTAAAGAATCGAAACGCTCTTAATTTCTCGCACTCAAATTAATATTCTGTTATCTCTTCTCCGGCAGCTTGCTGCTGCAAAGCTCTGGCTGCTGTTATTAAATCCGGAGTTGAATACGCATTTTCAAGGACAGTCCAGTTTATATTTGGCAGGATTGCTGTCCAGCGCACTGTTCCGTCATCCAGCCGCTCATATTCCGTTGAATGTGTAGCCGCTTGCATATATAGGTAATACCATGCACTCATGTTTGTCTTATCTGGCCACCTTGTACGCTCTTCAAGCAGGTCACTCGTTGAGCCTACCGTGCGCTCCAGCATACGGTTGACTATCGCCGCTGCCTCCGCACGTGTCATTTGAGCATCCGGGTTGAATTCTCCATTACCCACACCCTGCGTCCAGCCAAACTGAGCTATTATGTTTATATACTCTTCCGCCCAGTGACCTTCTATGTCATAAAATGAAGTTTCTGTTGGCTCAATATCATCAAAGAATCTTGCTACCATTGTGGCAAACTCTGCACGTGTTACCGCATCGTTTGGCCTAAACAACTCAGTCCTATTAAGAATACCGGCATTTGCCATAGTTGATATGGCATTATTAAACCACTGATCCGCATGTACATCTGCAAATGTATTGCTTTGACCCCACACACGGCTTCTGTAGTCGTCATCAAGAAGTCTGAATAATATGGTAACAACTTCAGCGCGTGTTAGATTTTCATGTGGTCTGACCGTCCTATCAGGGAACCCAACCATAAATGCATTGTGGTACGGTGCAAATACTGCGAGCGCTACCGCCGGCTCCTGCAGTACTGTTCGTGTAGGCGTACCCCACCAGCCACTATCTCCACCGGAACCCCATCTTGCAAACAGGTCAATATCGCTCATTATCGGTGTGTTAAAGTCGAATGCCTGTGTCCCGGCCGCATCAATATACCATCCTCGAAATACCATACCAATACGGAATATAGGACCGGGATCAAACGCTGTTTCTCCGCGTTGCACTGCCATTGCAATATGTATTGTGCCGCTTCCATCATTGCGATGGAAGTCTACAGTATGGCCTGCCGGTGCCCATCCGGCAAACAGAGAAAAGTGCTCTTCCACTGTCATTTCAAAGTCTGTAAACGCTTCAGTTGTATCCTGGTCAACGAACCACCCGGTAAATATATGTCCGATGCGTGTCGGATTTGATTCCGGCATATAGTCTGCCAGCACTTTTCCATCAGGCACAAACGCTGCATAGAATAGGTTCTCACTGCCATCGTTACGATGCAACAAAACTGTATGCGTTATCTCTATCTCCTCAAGCTCAAAACGTTCCCATCTTGCATATAGGTCAAGCGGTTCTGTTATCAGTGTGCCAAAATCAAATCGTGTTGATAAATCCCAAGTTTGGCATGTATACCAGCCATAGAATGTATAGATTATTGTCTCTTCGCGTATTTCAAATGTGATTATCTGATCCAGTGCTTCCGGCAAATCATCTGAACCTTGAGTGATTACATATGTCTCACCATTTGATGACTCTGTTTCATATGCATCCTCTTCATCCTCTGTTACCGCATCGTCATCTGCATCGTCTGTGATAAAGCTGTCGTCATCAATTATTTCATCATCGTCCACTTTTGCATCATCCGCAATGACATAATCATCGCCGGTTATATCGTCATCTTCGTCTTTTGCATCTTCGTCTTTTGCATCTTCGTCTTTTGCATCTTCGTCTTTTGCATCTTCGTCTGCAATATCATCATCGTCAGTTATGACATCTTCGTCTTTTTCATCATTTTCTACCGCAGTATCTTCATCTACAACCGTATCGTCGTCAATATAATATTCATCGTCTTCGTAATACTCATCACACTCATCGTCTTCGTCTTCATCTGGTTGAGTAATCACCGGTTCCATAAATGTTTGTACATACTCGCGCGTTGGATTTGGATTTGGCGGAATCACAGTTCGTCCTTCTGAAACCTCCGCATACGCAAATAGCGTACCTCTACCGTTGTCACCTGAGCCATCATTCGTCCAGAATTGAACCAAGTGCCTCATATCCGTTCCATCATGCCAGTTGGCATACAGCCTCAATTCTGACATTATAGGTTCGACGAAGTTAAACAATGTGCTACCTGCCGGAGTTCTATGCCAACCATTAAATGTGAAATTTACTCTTTCGGGGTTTGTCGGCGGCGCCACACGTTCGCCTTCTATAACAAAGTCTGCATAATGCAGGTTATTGCTATTGTCGTTGCGCCAGAACAATACTCTGTGGACAACCTCTTCACCTGGAGTCCAACGTGCGTACAAGTCAAGATTACCGGTTATCAATGTTCCAAAGTTAAATCTATCTGCAGGCATCGTTTCTTGAGTTCTGTACCAGCCTCTGAATGTATAGCCCGGTCTTCTTGGATTCGGCGGCGTTACTGTACGACCATTCGTGTCCACCATTTCTGTTGCATATAGCGCACCCCTACCATAATCACCAGTGCCATCGTTCATCCAGAAACGCACACTGTACCGATGTCCGACAATTTCTGTGAGGGTTATCTCTATATATGTTATTGTGCCACTTAGCAGACCTGCTGCTTCAGCGGCTGTTAATGTGTGTATCTCATCATAAAAACCTAATGCCGATGCTGTAAATACATCACCAACTGTTGCACGCTCTACAACAAATCTGCCGGCATTCACACCCGTGCCTGCAGTGATGACCATGCCCGAAACAGGGGTAACATTGCCGCGAGCTGCAGCGAGCAACGCAGTTGTTATGAGGTTGCCTTGCTCATCTACTACTCTGACTTGTGGAATGTCAACCACTACGGCAACCGAGCCGTTTGTGAAGGATTCCAATACTACCGGAAGAGGTATTGAGCCGACACCTGCAAGAAACACATCGTTTGGACGCGGTGAAATTGTTACAGGCGATATGCCAATCGGAGCACCAGGCAATATATCAAAACGTATGTCCACGAAAATACCGGAAGTGAAATTGTCAGGGATTTCCGGATTCGGGTTCGATTGCCACGAGACTATAACTTCGCCGGGTTCCGAACCTATCACACCTTCAAAAATCATGTTGTGAGTCATTGCGTTTCCACCGCGCATTGGACCTAATACTGCTTCAAACAGAGTGCCGGTCAAACTGTCATATGCCTCCTGCAAGTCAGGAGTTAATTCTTCGCGGTCAATACGCGGCGAAAGTCGTGGGTTAGACAGAACCGACGTATCAAAGTCCAGTACAAACATCGTCCAACACATA
>WQUY01000042.1 GCA_009781855.1 Oscillospiraceae bacterium
TTGGATTGAGATGTTAGCGCCTGAACGTCCTTGGACATTGCTTGAAAGACCATACTCCAGACCGAGTGACATTTTAGTCGGACAAGCATATCAAAGCGAAATAGCTCCAGATGAGACATCAGATGAGATGGACCAAGATGAAACAGATTCAGACGCAATAGACTAAAGACTAATATATCCAAAACTAAGGGCTGCGATTATTCGCAGCTCTTAGTTGATGGGGGCGTTGAACCGATTATAGACAACATGCTGAGATTGTGCGCCGAGTCTGCAATAACGAGCTATATTCATTTTCACCTCTATCAAATTGAACAAAATCTTTATTTTGTTCAATTGTGTGCAGGTCTATTTGAATATGTCAATGGACATCCCCCGGCAGATAATATATAATACCTATACAAAATAAAGTCATAGAATAACTTATAATAAAAACGTAAATCGTTGCTCTAATTATTTTATCCTCTCAATACAATAATTCTAATAAAAAGGATTTTGCAATGGACTACAGAACCAATACCCCTGAGATTATTCGTGAGTTTTTGTTTTATCACGAAACTATAAAAAGTCACTCAAAAAAAACGATTGACGAATACTTCCTTGACTTACGGATGTTTTTTCGTTTTATGAAGATTCATAAGAACAAACTTCCGCGTGATACAAATTTTGAAGATATCTCCATTATGGATATTGACAAAAATTTTGTTCAAAGTGTAACTATTTCCGACGTCTATGAATATCTCGCCTTTCTTTCGCGAGATAGGCCGAAACAGCAAAATAGCCGCAATACTGATTATGGGCTGGGCGCAAGCGCACGCGCCCGCAAAATAGCAGTCATCCGATCCTATTATAAGTACCTCACATTAAAATCAGAAAATAATAGGCTATCTGTCAATCCCGTGGCGGATTTGGACTCACCGAGATTACGTAAAACGCTTCCCCGCTTTTTAAGCCTTGACGAGAGCATGAAACTGCTCGATGGTGTTGACGGAAAATTTCGTGAAAGAGACTATTGCATTTTGTCTATTTTTCTCAATTGCGGTCTGCGTATTTCTGAAATTGCAGGCCTAAATTTGACAGACTTGCGTGAAGATCATATCAGAGTACTTGGCAAGGGAAACAAGGAACGCATTGTCTACATCAATGATTCTTGTGCTGAGGCAATCAACAATTACATTGATGTTCGTAAACTGATTGCCGCTGTTGAGAAACGCGCATTATTTCTATCAAGTCGCCGGACCAGAATAAGCACCTCTACGATCCACAGCCTTGTCAAAAAACATCTTCTTGCTGCTGGACTTGATAGTACAAAATACTCTTCTCACAAGCTCAGGCACACCGCAGCAACTTTGATGCTCAAAAGCGGAGTTGATGTAAGGACTCTTCAGGAGTTGCTTGGACACGAACACCTGAACACAACACAAATTTATACACATGTTGAAAACAGCAGCCTCAGAGAAGCTGCTATCCTATCCCCTCTTTCGGGATATAAGAAAGGTGCAAAATCGAAATAGTTTTGATACAAAACTAAGGGCGAACAATGTTCGCCCTTATAACTTATTTAGCTTTGAGTTGAAAGCCACTGGTTTTCGAGCTGCTCAGAACCAGTTTCCTGTTCATGAGCAGCATTTGCTCCTGTCTGGTTGGGAAACGCCGGAAATGTGTTGATAATCACAGTTCGAGTTTCACCAATCCATTGAACCTCAAACCCTATGAGGTCAGATAATTCACGCAATCTGAAAAAGTTATTTCCATCTATCAAAAAGGCGCTAAATGAGTGAGAAACCCCATCGAGATATAAAATAGAAGGCGTAGTCCTAAAAGGTCGCTGACCTGCAACAGCCAAGCTAAGCTCGCTACCATCCGGTGTATATCTCATCCCGGTCGTCAGCCGAATGGCATTGCTGGCCGAATCCCATGTGACTTCAAATTGTCTTGTGGTGCTGTTTAACAGATATGCTATATCACGCAGCTTGAAATAATGTGAGTCACCGATCAAATATGCGGATAATGGCATAGCTAAGCCATCAAGTATCAGATTGGCTGCCGACGGATTGGCCAGCCCTTCCTGAGGGAGTTGCGCTATCGGTGGTTCAGGTTCACTTATTGGTGGGTCGGGTTCGTTTATCGGCGGCTCTGGTTGATTTTGATTGGGTGGTCCAACGATGCGATCGACATTGGCAAAGCCCCATTCCAGCAAGGCTTCCGTGTCTGGGAAACGAGTTTCCATGGTATTCCCCATTGTAACGGTTATAAGCCTGCGTCCATCACGCACCGCTGTTCCGATAAGACAAAAACCTGCTGCATTGGTAAATCCTGTTTTCAGTCCGTCTGCCCCCGCAAATCTAGTCAGAAGATGGTTTGTGTTTAAAAGAGGATCAGCGCCGCGGAAACTGACAGTTCTCATAGAAGTAAATTCTAATACTTGCGGATGATCCATTATCAAATGTCTGATAAGCCATGCCAACGCCAGCGGAGAGATTCGATTTTCTGCGGAGATTCCAAAGCTGTCTGCAAAAGTTGCGCGTATATTGTGCTCTCTTGCAATCTCATTCATTCTGGCGACAAGCGCCTCGTCACTGCCAAATATCCCCTCACCCAGCGCAGCGGTTGCACCGTTTGCAGACCGCACGATGACTATTTCAAGAAGCTCTCTAACAGAGTATGTTTCACCTTGTCTCAGCGGTACATTTGACCACCCGGCACGAGTAGAAAGTTCTCTGACATGAGGGCTAATTCTGATTCTTGAATCCATTGTTGTCAAGCCCTCTTCGATGGCATCAAACACGGCATAGACCGCGATCATTTTTATCATGCTTGCGGGAACCCTTTGATTTCGTGCATTGCGCTCAAACAAAGGTGTACCAGTCTCAAAATCAATAACCACAGCACCTGGTGAAGATATCTGGGGTGCAGCAACTTGTGTTGCTGCTGCGGTGATTGGTGCTGCAATTGTAATTACAATTACTACTGCGATTAAAATAGCTACTTGTTTTCTCATTCTGCTCATCGTTTACTCCTGCCCTATTTATTATCTACAATTATTATCTACAAATTGCGACGCTTTAACGCTCAGCTCATTTATGCTCCCACTGCTTGTACTCCAAAGCTTGTTTATAGAGCCGGTTGTAACTATCCCAGCGGGTCTTTTGCAGCTTATCATCTGCCAGAGCCTCCAACACCTTGCATCCGGGCTCATTGATATGAGCACAATCAAGAAAGCGACACTGACCGATATATGGCTCGAAATCCGGAAATAAGTGCTGCAAATCTTCTTTTTTTGTCAAGCTGTCGGTATCAAAGGCCGAAAAACCAGGTGTATCAGCAATCAAAGCACCGCAGTCAAGTTTAAAAAGTTCAACATGGCGTGTCGTATGCCTTCCGCGCCCAAGTTTCTTGCTTATTTGACCTACATTTATTCCAAATTGTGGGTCAAGCATGTTCAATATGCTTGACTTCCCCACTCCGGAGTTGCCAGTAAAGGCACAAATTGCTCCTTTGATACATGCACTCAGAGTGTCCAAACCTTCACCCGTTTCCGCACTGGTTCTGACTGTCTCAAACCCGGCGGCACAATATGTATCATAGAGGCGTTCTGCCGGGTCGAGGTCTAGCTTGTTGATGCAAATTATTGATTGGCATCCATTTTTTTGTGCAATTGCTGTCATCCTGTCAATTAAATAAGGGTCAGTGACAGGTATGGCAGCAGATGCAATAATAACCATTTTTTCGATATTTGCCACAGGCGGTCTGACAAAAGTATTCTTGCGCGGTAGAATCGTTGTAATTATTCCTACTCCTGGCTCAGTTTCTGCAAATGCTACACGATCGCCAACAAGCGGGGAAATATTTTCCAAACGAAACTTGCCCCTAGCCCTGCACTGTGTTTTTGACCCTTCAGATTCAACATAGTAAAATCCGCTCAGAGCCTTATAAATCACACCCTCTGCCATAGTGACGCCTATCCGCCAGGTAGCCTGTGGATATCTTCCGGCCATATTGGCTCTTCGGGAATTTCACCCGGGTCAATAGGTGGAGAGATTTCATCAGGCGGGTCGGGTTGTATTGGAGGTTCAGGCTGTACCGGGGGCTCAGGTTGCACCGGAGGTTCAGGCTGTATTGGAGGCTCAGGTTGTGTTGGTGGCTCAGGCTGCACCGGAGGTTCATGAGGTTCATGTGGATCTAAAATATCCGGAGGCTCTGGCTCGTAAGGTTCTTCTGGCTCCTCAGGCTCAGGTAATTCTTCAGGGCCTAACGAGACGCTTACGCGAATAGTAAAGCCTTCGGCAACTTCTTGGCCTGCAAACGGAACATGTGTCACAGTGCCTTCCGGCTCAAATAGACTGTAGTACTCATCACGCTCAAGAATGAGATTTAATTGCCCAAATGCCGTTTCTATCGCAACCCAAGTCGTTGGTAGCGGTAAATCCGGAACTCTTACCATGGGTATATGTGGCCCTCCACTATACATTATGATTACGGTATTGTATCGTGCAAGCGTATCGCCTGCCGGAGGGATGGTTTGTATAACCAGACCCGGAGGCTCATCACTTGCGACTTCAACCGGCTCTATTTCCAAGCTCAAATTACGCGCTTGAAGCTCATTTCTTGCAACGGCCCAATGCCTTCCGACAAGATCAGGCATTTGTGTAGGAGGAGGTGGCCCCAGTGATACCCTAAGCTCTACTGATATCCGGTTGCCCGGCAATGGCGTATCAAACTGCCTATCAGGCATAGGGATTTGTGAAATAACAATGCCTTGCGCTACGTCCATGCTATATTCTTCGTTGATATTAAAGTTGAACGTATCGGTATATTCAGCATTGGCGACAATATCATCAACCCTGCGATTTGTAAAAGCGGGCATAGATATCTGCTCTCTTTGCTGGGTACTAAAGATATCACTAAGAAAGAAATTCCACATGAAAACAACAATCACAATCAAAAACACCAACACGCTAAAAAAGCCTATAAGTGTTGAGGTGCTGCTCGATCTGGTCTTTGCCGCCCTATAATCATCGGCAGACAAATCGGGCTTTTGACGAACCTTGCTTTTCGTATGTGTTTGTGGATGTTTGGGCTTCTGAACTGGTGATTCAGATTTGACCTGTTGTGGTTTCTGTGGTTTGTGCATATTTTGTGCGGGCTTATGAGTGTCCGAGGTAACTCTTCTTACAGGTTGCATCTGTTGTGCGGGGGGCTCATGGACAGGTTTGGTATGCTCCGGCGGAATCCTCGGTACAATCCTTGTTTCGGAAAACTCTTCTGCCGCACTATCATGCAACACCCCGGTATCCGACATTGCATAATTGAAAACGATTGACGGATTTTTTCTGAATTCTTCCAAATCAGCAAGCATTTCTTCTGCGGTGGTAAATCGCATGTTCAAATCGGGTTCCATTGCGTGCATCGTGATGTCCTCAAGACCGATTGGAACATCCATATTTATATCTCTAGGCATTAGGGGTATTGCACTGATGTGCTGAATGGCAACGGATACAGCCGAATCACCAACAAATGGAAGGCGACTTGTAAGCATCTCATACATCACAACGCCGACAGAATATATATCTGAACGTGCGTCAACATGTCCACCTTTAGCTTGTTCTGGCGAAATATAGTGGACAGACCCGAGCGCTTCTTGTGTCAAAGTATTGGACATCGTAAGCAGCCGTGCAATACCAAAATCCGCAACTTTAACACTGCCGTCCTTTAAAATCATTATATTGTGGGGCTTGATATCTCTATGGATTATCCCACGTGAGTGCGCATGACTGAGCGCTTTTGTTATTTGAGTCGAAAAATGCAAAGCCTCTTTCCAGTTTAAGAGTCCTTTGCGGTTTATGTATTGTTTCAGTGTGATGCCTTCGATAAGCTCCATTACGATATACTCAGTATTGCCTGCCCTGCTTACATCGTAAACTGCAACTATATTGGGATGAGAGAGCATAGCAACAGCCTGAGACTCCGTATAAAAGCGCCTCTGAAACTCTTCATCTCCGGCAAGGTCTTCTTTTAATATTTTAATAGCGACCATTCGATTAAGACGGTGACACCGCGCCTTATAAACAAGCGCCATTCCACCCGTTCCAATCAGCTCTAGAATTTCATATCTATTATCTAGCATCCTGCCGATATACTTATCATTTACGTCCACTAATAATCCTCCCCTTTGAGGGTTTTTATTATCGTTACTTTCTAAAAATCACTGCAGTAACATTATCGGGCGCCCCACGTGAAAGCGCCATCTCCACAAGCTTTTCACAACATGCACGAACAGAGTTTTCGTGTTGTAATTCAAAAAGAATTTCACTGTCAAATACTAAATTTGATAAACCATCTGAGCAAAGCAGTATATATTCTCCCTCATTGAGGTTTAGGAAAAACACATCGGGTTGTTCTTCCTCACTCGTGCCAAGCGCTCTGGTAATCAGATTTTTACTGGGATGTCTTCGTGCTTCTGCGCGAGTAATATCTCCTCTAGAAATCATATCTTCAACAACGGAGTGATCCCTGGTGATTTGGGTTATTGCATGAGATGTTACGTGATAAACACGGCTGTCTCCAACATTAACAACAACCTCGCCATCCGGCGTCGAAATCGCTGCGGTCAATGTTGTTCCCATACCTGCATATTGCTCATGTTCTATACTTTTTTTATAGACATTTCTGTTAGCCGCAACAATCGCATCGACCATTTTTGCAGCAATGTCTTTTTGCTGGCCTATGTTTTCAATGTATTTACCCATTTGATGCATGAATGTGTCTGCCGCCATAGAACTCGCCACATTCCCAGCCCTTGCGCCGCCCATACCGTCACAAACTACAAGTACTGCAACGTTTTGTGCTTCATCATATAGGATTTTGAAAACATCCTGATTTTGACGCCTGACCTTACCGGTATCAGTCATTCCCCAAAGATCCATTAATCTGACCCCTTCAATGAAAGATGTCTTACCCGAAGCTGGCCGCATGATGCGGTGATATCTGTACCCAAACTTCGGCGTACTGTGCAATTTATGCCACTTTTGCTGAGCAGTTTTGCAAATTCTTTGATATGCTTCATGCTGCTCCCGCTGAGTCCCCTTTCAGGTACTGCACTGAGCGGAATTAAATTCAAATGGCTTCCTGTGCCGGAAAGCCGTTTGATCAGAAGCTCTGCGTGCCGAGGCGTGTCGTTTATCCCGCTTATCATCGCATATTCAAATGATACGCGTCTGCCTGTTGTGGAAAAATATCTTTTACATGCCTGAAAAAGGCAATCGACTCCATATTTTTCATTAATCGGCATTAAGCTTGTCCGGGTCTCATCATCAGCTGCATGGAGTGAAACCGATAAAGTTGATTGTATCTTATATTCAGCTAATTTGTCAATATTTTCTATTAATCCGCTGGTCGAAATGGATATCCGGCGGGCACCAATATTCATGCCGGACGGATGGTTTATAAGGTTCAGAAACTTGAGTAGGTTATCAAAGTTATCAAGCGGCTCCCCAATACCCATAACAACTACATTTGACACCTTGGTTTTGGAAACAATCTGAGAAAAAAGAACTTGGTCTACCATCTCAGACGCCGTTAGGTTTCTTTTGAATCCGCCAATAGCAGAAGCGCAGAATGCACAGCCCATCTTACAGCCGACCTGTGATGATATGCATACAGAGTTACCATGTTCATAACTCATCAAAACGCTTTCTACAGCCGAGCCGTCATGCATTTCCCAAAGAAATTTTGTTGTTCCATCAATCTCTGATATATGCTTTTCAATCAGATGCGGCTTGTTTATATAAAAATGCTCATCAAGCTTTTTTCGCAGAGGCTCAGAAAGATTAGTCATTTCATCGAATGTTTCTGTGCCGCTATGCAGCCAACTGAATACCTGTTTTGCGCGAAATGGTTTCTCACCGACAGATACAAAGTAGTCGTTAAGTTCAGAAATCAGCATTGATTTGATGTCTTGTTTGTTCACTTTATTTACATTTCCTTAGTTTACATATAAAAAATCCATCTGTAGCGTGGATATGAGGCCAGAGCGTGAGCATACCACTCTTAACTTCTCCAATACTGGGAAGCTCAAACCCCTCAAGTGTAAAGCTGTCATTTTCATCAAGAAATGATGCGACAACATCCTCATTTTCGCAGCGTAGTATCGTACAAGTTGAATAAAGCAGCACCCCGCCCGGTTTTACATAATTTGAAAGTGTGGATAAAATTCGTTTTTGCAAACCCGGAAGCTCCGAAATTTCTTGTTTCGTTTTATATCTGATTTCAGGCTTTTTTCGTATAACGCCAAACCCGGAACAAGGTACATCCGCAAGCACTATATCAGCCAAGCCATTCGCCTTTTCAGCTATAAGCGCAGCAGAATCTTTGGTCGCGTCCATTTCAATAGGTTTTATAATTTTCAGCCCGAGTCTGCTGCATCCGTTTTCAATGTGACGCAGCTTTGCAGCATGTACATCGCAGGCTAAAATCAAACCCTCATTTCCCATCATAATAGCAGAAGCAAACGACTTTCCACCCGGGGCGGCACAGCCGTCTATGACAAAGTCGCCTTGCTTTGGCCCGGCAGCCAGAACTGTGAGTCGAGCCGCAGCATCTTGAATATAAATATAACCCCGTTTAAAAGCCTCAAGCTTTGTTATATTTCCTGCTCCGTGAAGCTCAATGCAATCATCAAGCCACTTGTGCCTACTTACTTCCACGCCGTCTGAGTCAAGCAGAACGATAACGTCTTCCGTACTGGTCATAAGCGTGTTTACTTGTGCGGTGATAGGCAAATTGTCAAGATTATTTTGCATTAAGGCTGCTTCTGCTCCCTCACCAAGGGTTTTCAGAAATTCTTCAACGAGCCATTGTGGATGGCTGTATTTAACGGAAAGGACATATTCAGCACTGCCTGTGACCTCAGGCAGGTTCCCTTCTGTTGCAAACTTTGAGACTTTGCGCAGCAACGCATTGACAAACCCTGCAGCTTTCGGATTTGAATATTTCTTTGCAAGTGAAACGCCTTCATTTACAGCGGCATTATGAGGTATCTTTGTCAAAAAAACTATTTGGTAAATGGAAAGCCTAAGTATGTCCAAAATGCGTGGTTCGAGCTTTTTGAGCTCCATTGAGGAATATTGCTTAGCATAAAAATCACATAACGCCATGTTTTGCATCACACCATAGACGAGCTGTACAGTAAGCGATGTATCTAACTCATTGAGCTCAGAACTGCTTACCACGCTATTTAGAGCCAGGTCTGACCAAGCTTTTTTTCGGCGGTAAGCGCCAAGAATTTTTAGTGCGGCTTCACGGGCAGATATTTTTTTGTTCGCACGTTGTTGCATGGGTTGCTCCCTTTAAAATAACGGATTGATGTAACGGTTTCGTATCAAAACGGATTACCTTTTATATGATCGGAGGCGGCCATCCTTTTTCCTCCCGGAGCTTGTAAGTCCTTTATGATTACAGTACCATCTTGGCAAGCAATCTCTATTCCGAATTTCCCGGAAGAAACAAGCGCTCCTGGTGCCTTTGAAGTCAGTTTTTCTGAGATTTCTACAGAGAACACTTTATAAAGAACTCCGCGAAGCATTGTAGTTGCAACAGGCCATGGGTTTAGTCCACGAACTTTGCATTGGATATTATATGCGGTGTCTGACCAATCTATCATCGAGAGATCTTTGCTCAATAGTGGTGCAAATGTCGCTTCATTATGATTTTGAGCAGTTGCGTGCGCATTGTTTTGGGATATCGCAAGAACGGTTTCGCTGAGCAGCTGTGCGCCCAGCACTTTAAGCCTATCGTAAAGCGCACCTGTTGTTTCGTTTTCGCCTATTGCGGTTTTTTTTGTCATGATGACATCGCCAGCGTCTAACTCAGGAGACATATACATTGAAGAAACGCCTGTTTCTTGCTCACCATTAAGGATAGCCCAATGTATAGGCGCAGCTCCGCGATATTTAGGCAAAAGCGAAGCATGTATATTGACGGCACCCAAAGGCGGTAAGTTGAGGATATCCGCCGGCAATATTTTCCCATATGCAACCACGGCGAACAGCTCAGCTTTAAGCTCATCTAAAACCTCTGCAACAGAAGCATCTTTTAGCGAGTCTGGCTGAAATACAGGGATGTTATTTGCCAAAGCCAGCTCTTTGACTGGGCTGTGCGAGACTTTCATGCCGCGATTTCTGGGTTTATCGGGCTGTGTAAAAACACCTGCAATATCGTGTCCGTCTTTAATCAGTTGTTCAAGCGGTGTTTTGGCAAACTCCGGAGTGCCCATATAAACAATTCTCATAAAACTTCCTCAGCATCCTCCGGGTGCTTCTCAGCATACATTTTTTCGAGTTCTTCTTCAGAAAGGATATAATCGGTAATCGAAGTGAATACTACGCCATTTAAATGATCAACTTCATGACAAGCCGCACGTGCCGTAATATCAGCGCATGTGATTTCAAAGAATTTACCATTGCGATCCTGAGCCTTAACCAACACGGTCTGTGGTCGGTTTACCATACCATATACGCCCGGCACGCTCAAACAACCCTCAACGCCTTCCTGATTGCCAGATTGAGCAATGATTTCGGGATTTATGAGTTCAACCACACTTTCCTCATAGGGTAATTCAGGGTCAGATTTTATGATCAGTGCAACCCTGCGCAAAATGCCGACCTGCGGAGCCGCCAGCCCAAGACCGTTTGCATCCACAAGCGTTTCATGCATGTCATCAAGCAATATATGAAGCCGGTCATTGAATTCGGTAATTGGCCTGCTTCGCTTTCGCAGCGCCGGGTCGTTACTCATCAGAATATTTCTTATGGCCATTATGTATCTCCTTAGATAGATGCGCACGGCATCGCTTCTTTATTCAACAGCATCGGCATCAGCAAACATTGTAATTCCCTTGCACTGTTTATCGGCAGACAACAACCTGATGGTATGCGCTATTGTGTCTCTGACCTGCCTTGTATTCTTGCAGCTTATAAGTAATCTGTATCTGAACCGATTATTTACCTTTGGTATAGGCGCAGGTGCAGGCCCAAGGAACTTTATATCACTATTGCCGCGCAAATATCCGGCTAATGCGCTATGCATTTTTTGACATGCGCTCAAAACTTTCATTTCATTTTCGCCGACTGCAGTTATGGTCAGAAGATCTGTGATTGGTGGGCTTGCAAGTGCACTGCGAAATAATATTTCACGTTCATAAAACGCGTCATAGTCTTGTTTGGAAGAAAGCTTTATCACATCATGTTCTGGCGTGAATGTTTGGATAACCGCTCTTCCGGGACTTTCTCCTCTTCCGGAACGTCCGACCACCTGTGTAATCATTGTAAAGGTTTTTTCATGTGCCCTGTAATCACTGATATAGAGAGATGCATCGGCAGACAAAACGCCTACAAGCGTCACATTTTCAAAATCCAGTCCCTTTGTGACCATTTGTGTTCCCAAAAGTATTTGAGCCTTCCCATCACGAAACTGTGAAAGCAGCTTATCATGGGAGTTTATTCGTGAAACAGAGTCGGCATCCATACGTATAATGCCTATACCCGGAAAAAGCTCAGCTAACTCAGTTTCAACTTTTTGAGTTCCAGCGCCGACATATTTTAAAATCCCGCCGCAATCCGGACATTTATCTGGTATTTGCCGCGAAGCGCCGCAGTAATGGCACAACAAGCGCTTCTTTGATGCATGAAATGTCATATGTACACTGCAATTGCTGCAACTGAATGTAAAGCCGCACTCACCACAGGCAACGAGCGGATTGGTACCCCGGCGATTGATGAACAAGATGCTTTGTTTGCCGTTTTGGATATTGAGCATAAGCTCATTTTGCAAGACGGAGCTAATCGTACCGCCGTTACCGTTTTTCAACTCAACACGCATATCTGCAATCAAAACATCCGGCAAAGTGTTTTGATACCTGTTTTCTATGCGAAACAAGCTATATTTACCGGATTTTGCATGATACATACTCTCTATCGACGGAGTGGCCGAGGCCAGAAGCAATAGTCCTCCGGAAAATGCGGCTCGAAATTTTGCAACTTCTCTTGCATGATATCTTGGGCTATTTTCGGATTTGTATGTATACTCCTGTTCTTCATCTATTATAATAAGCCCTATATTTGTTAGCGGAGCAAAAACAGCGGAGCGTGTGCCAACAACGACCTTCACTGAGCCCGAGCGAATACGTTTCCATTCATCATATCTTTGCCCTGTTCCGAGTGCAGAATGCAAAACCGCAACCAAATCTCCGAAATATGATGCGAAAATACTCACAGTTTGAGGGGTAAGTGCTATTTCTGGCACCAGCGCTATGGCGGTTTTTCCCAGTGCAAGAGCTTCTTCAATAAGCTTTATATACACCATTGTCTTGCCACTGCCAGTAACGCCGTAAAGCAGTGCCGCTTCTGGCTTATCGCTATCTATAAGCGGAAGTATGCCGTCAAAAGCCGCTTGCTGCTCAACATTGAATGCGATAGGCTCTGGATTTTCAAGAAGTCTTATTTCGGGTCTTCTGAAAACCTCATGTTCCTGTACAGAAATGATGCCCTGTCTTTCAAGGGCATTAATCACTGCAGATGTTGCGCCTGTGTGGTGAAAAATATCTCTTATCGGCATACTTCCGGCTCCGGCAAGAATATCAAGCACATCGGCCTGACGGGGCGCTGCCGACCTTTTTTGGTATGCCAGAACATCAGCGTCTTCGCTATCAATATTTAAGACGGCAATTTTTATCGTCTTATCGTTTTGCCGTCGGGCACCGTCTTTAAACCACATGCCCGCCGGCAGCATAGCTCTGAGTGCATCGAATACGGTGCAGAAAAACCTATCGCTCATCCAAATGGCAAGCCTCAGATGCTCCTCACTCAACACAGGGGCGTCATCCAGAAGGCTTTCGATGCTTTTGAGCTCTTTTTGGCTGTTTGAGCAAAGTGAAAGAATCACTCCTTCACTTTTTCTGTTACCATTTCCAAAAGGCACTGATACCCTCATACCAGGAACGGCCAGAGCGGAAAGTGACTCTGGTATGATGTAATCATATGGTTTATCAATTGCGTATATCGCGCTGGATACAGCAATTTTCGCTATGCATTGACTCATAGCTGATGTATTAAAGGTCTTCGGGTAGTGTTATGCGCAACTCACCGGCAGCTATTTCCGCGATTGCGCGAGAAACAGGCTTTTCGTTATATATCTCTTCACGCTCATTTACACTGTTTGAAATGTCTCGTGAACGCCTCGCAATGATATTGACGAGCAAATACCGGCTGTTTACCTGCTTGAGCAGGCTTTGCAGTGATGGATATAACATTTATAGTCTCCTTAACGGTAAGACAGGGACGGCTCTCTGTCTTATGGTTTTTATTTTAAGACAGAGAACCGTCCCCTGTCCTGTCTATGATAGAAAGGATTTCCTCAGCGGCGCGATCAATGTCATCATTGACGACAACGAAGTCGTAATCTGATTTTTCCTCCAGTTCAAGCCTGGCACGCTCAAGTCTTGCATGAAGCTTTTCTTCAGATTCGGTTTTGCGTCCGCGCAAACGCTGTTCTAGCACCTCAAGACTTGGTGGAACAATGAAAATCGTCACAGCTTCAGGGTCTAATGCCATAACTTGTCTCGCACCCTGAACCTCGATTTCAAGCAATATATCTTTTCCGTAATAAATACAATCTTGAATCAGGCTCTTTGGGGTTCCGTAATATTCACCGATATATTCGGCGTATTCCAAAAAAGCGTCACTTGAAATAAGTTCCCGAAAACGCTCATGGTCTACAAAATAATATGAGACCCCATCTACTTCACCATCGCGGGGCTTGCGGGTTGTCGCGGAAATGGAGTAATAAAGCTCCGGCCTAAGCTGCCTCAGGCGCTCGATTACGGTTCCCTTTCCTGTTCCGGAAGGTGCAGATATTATGAAAAGTCGTCCCTTTTGCTCACTCATCGTTTTGCTCCCCAGTTTCCTGATCGCTTTTGCCTGTCAGACGGCCTGCAACGGTTTCCGGCTGTATCGCCGAAAGGATTATTAAGCCGCAATCTGTGATTATAACAGCTCTTGTCCTTCTGCCGTATGTTGCATCAATGAGCTGACTTTTTTCCCGAGAGTCAGATATTATGCGCTTTATCGGCGCAGATTCCGGGCTGATAATCGCGATTATCCTGTTGGCCGAAACCATGTTACCAAACCCAATATTTATAAGCTTCATGGTTTCTCCTTTCGAAAAATTCTAAACCAATGTATGTTATCACAAAATTATTGTTTCGTCAAATGTTGCAGCAGCGACGTTGTCAAGTTATTTTGGGTATTTCTTTACCGAACGCCCATCGGTTTTTACTCAATATTTTGAGCCTGTTCGCGTATTTTTTCAATCTCTGCTTTCATATCGACAATGACCTTTGCCATCTCGGCATCGTTGCCTTTTGAGCCTATTGTGTTTGCCTCTCTATTAAACTCCTGAACAATAAAATCTATCTTTCTGCCTATTGGTTCATTGCTCTCAAGCATTTCACGAAGCCCGGCTATGTGGCTGCGCAGTCTGACAGTCTCTTCATTTATGGCCACTCTGTCGGCAAACAACGCAGCCTCGGTGAGTATACGAGCTTCATCAATATTAACGGCTTGCAAAATCTCCTGCATACGTGTTTCAAGTTTTTTTCTGTATTCAGCAACGCTTTTTGGGGAAATTTCCTCTACAGCATCAGTAAGACTTTCAATCAGGTCAAGCCTCATGATTATGTCGTCTGCAAGCCTCTTTCCTTCTCGCGCCCTCATTTCATTAAAGTCAGAGATTGCTTCTTCTAGGATAAGGCAAATATCCGAGCAAAGCTGTTGTGCATCAGCCTGCTTCTTCTCTGCTCTTAAAACATCTGGGAAGCGTGAGAGATCCATCGTTCGAATCTCACCGGATAAATCATATTCGTTTGCCATATCGCGTAATACTGCGATATATGCCTCGGCCAAAGGACGGTTTATTTTTATCTCCACATCGTCTGAATTTGCAGAATCAATAGAAACAAATACATCAACCTTTCCTCGAGAAATATATTTGCTAACCAATGATTTCATCGGTTCTTCAAACGATATATAGACTCGGGGTGTTTTGATCGAACAATCTAAATATCTGTTGTTGACGCTTTTGAGTTCAACGGAAATTTCAAGCTTTCCCGATGTGCCTTTAGCGCTGCCGTATCCGGTCATGCTTCTGATCATAATTGCCCTCCGCTCTACACTTTTCTATTTATATATTTTGATATCCTGTTTATATAAAACCATATAAGCTTTGTAAAACCGTAGTCAAAGAAAAGAAATACAATATTGCCACCTAGATAAACCAACCAGATTCCCGGCAAATCACCGAAAAACCCGATCAACAAATGTCTCATAAGAAACCATACAATGGTAAGCGCAGCATTAAAAACAGCCAGTTTTAGAGCCCATTGCAGCAAATTGCCTCTGCGCTGCTCAATCAAACTTTTTAACACAGGGTAATAGCCCAAAAACACGATAAACAGCAAAGCCGCAACCCTATTGGGTATCAGCAATAGAGATAACGCAGAGCTGGCAACAAACACAAATATCCCGAAACTCAATCCAGATTCAATAACTGCCGCAGCTACAAGAAGCGATGCAACAGCAACCAGACCGAGCTGCCCTGTCGGCCAAAGCGATGCAATATACAATAAAACGACAGTCAGCGCTGTAAAAAGCGCTGCTAATGTCAAAGAACGTGTTTTTTTGTTCATATAACTCCCGATTTAGCTGCAACGGCAGCACATATTCATACATAGCATTGCCGCACAACAATCACAAGCATCACATCCCTGCTCTGCCATCGGCCTTTGACCTTGGCCGTATGATCTGTATGCATGACCGCCCTGACTCATAAACGAAAGCGCCTGCCTATACTCACTGTTGCCCGGCTCCATATTTACCGCTGACTGAAAATGAGTAAACGCATCATCAAGCCAGCCCTTACGATAACAAAGGCTACCCATAAGGAAATTCCACTCAGCATTTCTGGTCGGGAAGTTTTTCAGAAGCTGCTCAGCATACTGCAAATCGCCCGAATTTATTGCAACCCGAACTTTCTGCCCCTCGGCAGTGCCACCGGATGAACCAGAGGAGCCAGAGCCAGGTCGATAAGAACCCGCACCTGCCCCACCTTCACGCATTTTTTGTATATTATTATATGCCTCGTTGACTTCCTTCATCTTCTCTTGGGCAAGATCGGACAGAGGATTGTCATGATAGTTATCGGGGTGGTATTTGCGTACCAGCTCACGATAGGCTTTTTTCACTTCATCGTCTGATGCATTTGCATTAACACCAAGGATTTTGTAAGGATTATTCATCAAGTTTCATCCATTTCTTATTATTCTTTCGCCCGGGTGGCCACCGATGAGTTAACACACGTGAACATGCATCTGGCATCCCCAAGTATATCATATTTTGCAAAATTTGTGACCATGGGTTCTCAGGCAATAGCTCAAAGGCTGATGTTACGAGGTTGTTTGAGTGTATGAGTGTGGTTTCAAGCCGATTTAAGACATCGCTCGGCAACACACCACGCTCGGATGGGTATATTACAGCAATCGGATTATATCTGCCGAATTTTACATCGCCGCTATAATCATCACAAGCATCAATAATGTAAACCCAACGACCCAGGTGATATAGCATTTCGGACATAGAACGGCGTGATGGCTCTGGCAACTTTTCAGGAACAGCAGCTTTCAGAATGTTTGCAAACTTGTCAGCGGCACCGTCAAGTGATACCAGAGCTGAAGATTCATAAGAGGACAGTGAAAGAAGCTCATCTTGCACACAGCGATCAAACTTTTGAAAATCAGACTTTGCTTTTTTGTAAGCACGGGACAGTATCAAAGAAAATGCTCTGTATGGCAAGGATTTTATGAAAGATTCGTCGTTTATGCTATCACGTAATTTCCACCATGTAAGTATAACGCTAAAGCCGGCGCACATATCAAAGGATTCGTTTTTTTGACAATAGCGTTTCTTACGGCAAGGGCTTGCGATACATCGTGAGCGCCCAATCGTTATTGGTGTATCCTCACTCCACAGAAGCATGGTTAAAAAAACCAGTTCATAGTTTAAAATAAATCGGGAGACAAAACCATAGTTTTTCCCAAGCGCATGGCATAGCCCACAGTAACAAGCTTTAAATTGTTCAAGCTCCCTGACTTTAAGCTCCCCTTGTAATGGTCGAATATATCCAAACATTACGGCTCATCATCCATATCAGGTGCGATTCGGATTGAAATTCGGGTTTCACCTATCGGGCCAATATATGCATCGGTTCCGTCAATATAAACTCTTGAAAGCAGCCGATGCCGCCCCACCGGCTGAGCCGGGAGATCACTGAGATCGGCGACAACTCTTATGTCCATTGCCGTTATGCCTTCCAGATCCTCCGCTCTGCCGCGTAGCCTTACATCAACGCTTGTTGTAACAAATTCAACCACATAGCCCGGTGGAGGGTTTAATAAGAATAAATTCTCAACGGCATAATCTACAACATCCAATCCCAGAACTTCAACCCTGATTGTAGCCATTGTTTCGCCAGAGTCATTATGTATATGCGATGGAAGCACGATTGGTCTTTCCTCTGTCGCAATAGAAGAAAATGCAGACATATTGATAGCTCCGAGTACATGCGGCGGAAGATCACGTAGCGCTTCGGGGTCGCCCGAAATTGTAATGACAGGCGGCACAACCGACCAAATAGTGTTTTGATCCGTTGACCCTGCACCATGCGATGGGTGGACTATAAGCGGGATTTCTTTTACTTGCTTGATCGGCACAGTAACGCGAATGTTGTCGTGGCTGGTCGTAAGCCCTTCAAGTACGGATTCATCAAGCTCGTACCCATACTCGTCAATAAGGACAAAAGCCAGGTCGTCTATATATGTGGTTGACAGATTTTCCCTGAAAATCGGTACATTTGCATGATCAATTCTGGATATCACATCTTCCGGCCCTTCAACAGTTATTGTCATCGGAAAAAACTCGACAGGATCAGCAATCAAGTCCTCAGAAGCGGTGCCTCCGTTATACTCTACATGAACAGGAATGGTTCTTACCGACACCCTGTCAATAAATAGTGTGATCCGCTCAACGCTGGGCGTTATTCTGGTTATTGAGCCGCGGTTTATGTCGTTTGGTAAAGAAATGACGTAATCAACAAACACATGTCCATTTCGAGTTACATTGAAGAGGTCGATTTCGACCGAAACTGAGTTATTAGATAAACGCGTCAAAATGGAACGTCTTGCTTCAAATGTGATGTCCATAAACTCTGGCTCGACTGAAACGATTAGAAGACCACGGTCACGTAATGAGTCCATGTTTATAAACTCTATCGGGATATTATCTATGGTTTGAACCAAGTCCTCAGTGCCGTCTGAATATTCTACATACATCCAAAGCGCTATAGCAGCAAGCAGAGCAAAAACTATGAAAAAGGCTCTACTGGAGAATATTTTAGCTATTTTGTTGCGTAACATTTAATTATTCTCCTTTTTTTTATTTTTCTTGCTTTTTTTCTGCTCTTCACCCTTTTCCGGTTTGATATTCCCGGCAGTAATGAGCTCTTTTCGCAGAAGTTTCTCGACAGTATCGCCTGTCAGGTGACGCTTTAACATCCCATCTACCGCGATAGATATGGTTCCGGTTTGCTCAGAGACAATAAGAACAACCGCATCAGAGCGCTCACTGATTCCAACTCCGGCCCTATGCCTCATCCCCAGATCGCGGCTGAGATTGATGTTATTTGAAAGTGGGAGCATACAGGCTGCCGCAAGCAACCTTCCATCACGAATAATCAGAGCGCCATCATGCAGTGGTGAGTTGTGGAAAAAAATGTTTTGTATAAGCTCTGATGAAGCTTTTGCATCAATGTTAGTTCCTGAAACAGCGTAATCATTGAGACCTACCTCACGCTCAAAAACAATGATTGCTCCGGTGTTGCTTTTAGCCATATTGGTGCTTGCGGTCGCAGCGCCTACAATGCCTGCTTCAATATTTTCGTATCTGCTGCGCTTGATAAACATGATGTTAAACTTACTTGTACCCATGCGTTCAAACATCTTTCTGATTTCCGGCTGAAATAGGATTATAAGCACAATAATACCCATTTGCAGAACTTGACGCATAAGGAAACTCAGCACGGCCATATTGAGCATATTAGAAATCCAGGCAACTGCGACAACAAAAATTATGCCTTTCATGATACTGCTGGAGCTGGTTTTTCTCATAAAAGACAAGACACGGTAAATAATGAACGCAATAATCAGGATGTCTATGACATCCGTAACAACTATTGTGTTCCTAAGTGACATGAGCATCCCTATAGCCACTTCATACAGATTTCTTATTGTTTCCAATATCTCGACCTCAGAATTTGTTTGTTAAATATTGTTTAGCTGATTGGAATTTTAAGTATACATCACTTTTGGGGACAAAACAATAGGTTTAAGCTGGCGGGAGTCTAACTCCCGTCAGCTTTAGCAACACAACAGCATATGCAGCAATACCTGAGTAGTCTCCGGTAAATCCCATCTTTTCCTCAGTTGTAGCCTTTACGCTAATCTTCCCGACCTCGACAGACAAAGCTTTTGAAAGCCTATGACGCATATCTTCGACAAACGGTGCAATACGTGGCGATTGCAGCACAATTGTCACATCGGCGTTACCCAAAACATATCCCTGGCGTGTAACCAACTCGTAAACTCTTTGAAGAAGCTGGACACTGTCTGCATTATGATACTTCTGGTCAGTGTCGGGAAATAGCTTTCCAATATCGCCCAGAGCCAACGCCCCAAGCATTGCGTCCATTAAAGCATGAACGGCCACATCTGCATCGGAATGACCGTCCGGCCCGAATGGACACGGAATCTCTACACCGCAAAGAATGAATTTGCGGCCATGTTCCAGCCTATGTACATCATAACCAAATCCTATCCGCATAATTTCTACCTATTCAAAAGCAAGGCTTTTGCAATATCAATATCCTCTGCGGTGGTCAACTTGATATTGTTTCTGGAACCTTGAGTTATGTATATCGGTATATTAAGCAACTCAACTGCCATGCAGTCGTCAGTGATATCTGGTGAGTCTTTCATCGCTTTGGTTAAAGCGCCTTTGATAAGATCAGCATTAAAAGTTTGAGGTGTCTGGATTTCGACAAGATCCTGCCTGTCAATGGTTTCAAGCACAACATCACGTTTTATTTTTTTAAGCGTAGAGCTCACAGGGATACCGGGTGCGGCGGCATGACGCTTTGTAGCTTTGAGTATCGTTTTTTCAATAGTCTTCTGGTCAATGCATGGCCTCGCACCATCATGTATGGCGATCAGTTCAGTTTTCCATGAAACGGCAAAAACGCCGTTTATAACTGATTCGAGCCGGGATGTCCCCCCTGCCATAACCTTTGTCACCTTATCTATTTGATGCGCATCGCACATTGCCGCGACTGTCTCAACCATATCTTTACGCACCACAACAACAATCTCATCAATATAATCGCATTGAGAAAATGCTGACAGCGTATGAACCAGAACCGGAACCCCGCCTATTTCTACAAAAAGCTTGTCAATGCCTCCCATTCGTTCTGATGAGCCTGCTGCAGCAATGACAGCAGCGCATTGAGACGGAATGCCAAATACTTTTTTTATTATACTCTTTATCACTAACATATTTTAATGGGCATTCCTTTCATTAGTATTACAAAATAAAAGATTAATGGCAGCCATAATGCCTGAAGCAGCATTATGGTTGCCATGCTTTATGGAATAATAAAATCTCTGTTTCCACTTGACAAAAATTTCTCCCACTAAAGTTTTAAGAAACTTGCCTTAATCTAGGCAAGCGAAGCATTTATTCGTGATTCAACTTCTTCATAAGAGAGCTTTTTGGATAAAACCAACTCGGATATAAGTATCTGCTTTGCAGAATGCAACATTTTTCGCTCCCCGGTTGACAGTCCCTTTTCAACATCGCGTGACATGAGACCTTTGACAACACGGGCTACTTCTATCAGGTTACCGCTTTTTAGTCTTTGCATATTCTCGCGATACCGTCTGTTCCAGTTTGAGGTCATTTCAGCATCAATACTGGGAATAGAATCCATTAAAGCATCGGCTTCAACCGAATTAACAATAGGTCTAACACCTATTTGCTCTGTGCTTTCCGTCGGGATCATAACAACCATGCCGCCGGCAGGCATTTTTAGTATATAGTATTTTCTGATGCATCCGTTCATTTTTCTTTCTTCAATACTATCAATAACACCGGCTCCGTGCATTGGATGAGCAATCATATCGCCAATACTAAACATCAATAAAATCTCTCCCATACGGTCGGCAATCCGTTCTAAGCGATTAGCGCTTGGAATAAGTTGCAAACCAATTTATATGTGGTATCTGCAGCGCTACGCTTACGATACTGCAACATTAAATTTCATCCCACCGCAGACATTATACCTCTTTAAGACTAAATTCGCAAGTGTTAACATAATTCTTTTTTGAAAATGGTAAATTTAAACATAATAAGCCGGAAACATAAATACATTTCCGGCTTATAGCTTAGTTAAATTGTGCGCTGAACAA
>WQUY01000043.1 GCA_009781855.1 Oscillospiraceae bacterium
CCGGTGGCAGTTCAGATAGTTCATTTATTTCTGGAGTAACCCGAGATAAATCAGCAGTCATATCCATCGGCATGGAGAATTCTGCTGAAAGTGCGTCAAAGTCAGATACTCGTGAAATCATATTGGGATCGAAATAATACGGCTCAATCTCAGGCAGCGCTACAGTGTGAAAAGATTCGCTGAGCATCTGCGAAGATATCGCCGTATCAAAGTGGTGTGGATCTATTTCAAATGTTTCGCCCATGTCTGGAGGTGCTGCAAAAGCTGTTGTTAGCGGAAGTGTTATTGCAATGATGAGGATTAGGGGCATTACTTTTGTCAAAAACTTTGGCATAAGAGGTACGCTCCTTTATCAAAAATAGGGCAATATTCCGAATAAAGAAATAGTATAATTGCAGTTTATAGATTGAGTCAAGTTATTTATTGACAAAATTAGGTAAAAATTCAAATATGGATTCCGCAACTGCGTGCGGAATGACTGGGGTGGGAGACTTGAGAGTTGAGAATGAACGTCGGGTGCTGATAGAAGCTTTAAGTATGCGATGGCAATTCCCCTCCGGCGGAGGGGTGGCAGGCGAAGCCTGACGGGGTGGTAAAACAAGACCAGAAAAAGAGAAATTGAAAACAGAGAGAGGGTGTGAAAGGCAAACGCCCAACTCTCCTCTCTCAATTCTCAACTCCAAATTTATTTGTAACTTGTGCTTTGCCTCTCGCCCACCTTGACAGCCTGAGCTATTTTCTTATATTATTGACCAAAGGGGTGAAGCTGTTGAGCATAAAATCAAAACTGCTAAAGAAACTCCAAGAGTGCGAAGACGATTTTGTCTCTGGCGCAGCTCTTGCCAACGAGCTTTTGGTCAGCCGCGCAGCGATATGGAAAGCCGTGGAATCCCTTAGGGCAGAAGGATATGGTATATTAGCGGTTACGAACAAAGGATATCAGCTACAGTGTAGCGGTGATATTCTTTCGGGTGACGGGATAGCCGGATATATAAAGACACCAGATGTTTTTAAAGTGGAAGTTTTAAAAAAAGTTACATCCACAAACTCCTTGCTGCGTGAAATGGCTGCCCGAGGCGAGTCGGAGGGATATGTTCTTGCAGCAGAAGAACAGACCGAGGGAAAGGGCAGAATAGGCAAGAAATTTCACTCGCCGGCGAGACATGGTGTTTACTTTAGCCTGCTTTTGCGACCGGGATCAAAAACTAAAGATGCCACCCTTATCACATCGGCGGCGGCAGTTGCTGTTGCCCGGGCGATTGAATCTGTTTTTGGAGTCAATACCGGCATAAAGTGGGTCAATGACCTTTTTGTAGGAGACAAAAAAGTTTGCGGTATATTGACCGAAGCATCTTTTGACATGGAAAGCGGTCTGGTGGAAAGCGCTGTTTTGGGCATTGGAATCAACATAACAAGTCCTGAAACCGGTTTCCCCGACGATATCCGAGATGTTGCGACGGCAGTAACAGACAGAAATACCGGGATGTCTCACGAGAGATGCAAACTCATCGCCGCAACACTGGACAACTTCTGGGAATTTTACCAAAATTTAGAAAAACGTGCATTTCTGAATGAATACAGACTGCGTTCGATTATTTTGAATAAAGCAATAAATGTTATTTCGCAAGACGGGCAAAGACATGCTGTAGCGCTTGCAATTGACGATGATTGCAGGTTGTTGGTTCGTTATGACACTGGGGAGACAGCGGCTTTGGGCTCGGGCGAAGTGAGTATACGGAGCATTGAGAGCGAAACATAAATTATTGGATAAATGATTATGGAAAACAAATCACTAGAAACAAGTGTTCGATTCCTCAAAGGCGTCGGCCAAGCTCGGGAAAAATTCATGTCAAAACTTGGTATTGAAACGCTGAGAGATTTGGTTAGCTTTTTCCCACGGGCTTATGAGGACAGAACGCAGTTTAAGAAAACAAATAGCTTAATAATCGGCGAAACGGTTTGTGTCCGAGCTATGGCGGCTGCAACACCTCAGCTTTCACATATCCGGAAAGGTTTGGATATTGTCAAGCTGCGTGCGGTCGATGAGGTTGGGGCATTAGAATTGACATTTTTCAATCAGAGCTTTGTGAAAGATGCAATCAAACCCGGAGAGACTTATATATTTTATGGCAAAGTTGAAGGCAGTCTCACACGTCCTGCGATGATAAACCCATTATTTGACCGTGACGATGCGAGACAGGAGCATGGGTCATTTATCTCTGCAAAAGAGGGCATGGATGCCCCCACAAATTCTACCAAAACTGCGGTCACAGGCCGGATAATGCCTATCTATCCATTGACGGCTGGGTTGTCACAGAAAATAGTATTTACTGCAGTGCGCAATGCCCTGGATCAATGTGGGGATGAGCTGCCAGATGTCTTGCCTGTCAGTGTTGCACGGAAGTACGAGCTTTGCAAGGTGCGATATGCCTATGAAAACATTCATTGCCCCGATGATTATAAAGCGCTTGAAATTGCTCGAAAAAGGCTCATTTTTGAAGAATTATTTGTGCTTATCGCAGCGATGAAACTATTGCGTGAGGGCCGCAGTGAGAAAACCGGAAGAAGCCTGACACAGCCCAATTGGAAAGAATTTTTTGGAGCGCTCACGTTCACACCCACGAATGCGCAAAAGCGAGCAATTGACGAAGCAGCACGAGACATGGTCTCCGACAGCGTGATGAACAGATTGATTCAGGGCGATGTTGGATCGGGAAAGACACTTGTTGCGGCTGCGTGCTGTTTTATGACATGCCGCTCCGGTTGCCAGGCTGCATTTATGGCTCCGACTGAGATACTTGCAAGGCAACATTATGTTTCCCTGGTTCAACTATTGGAGCCAATGGGAATAAGGATAGGATTTCTTACAGGAAGCTTAACAGCAAAGCAAAAACGAGATGTTTACGGAAAATTGAGCCTCGGTGAAATAGACCTCATCATAGGCACTCATGCTCTGATTTCAGAAAGTGTAAATTTTAGGGATCTTGCGCTTGTAATCACTGATGAACAACATAGATTTGGGGTGAATCAGCGGTCAATGCTGACTGAAAAAGGCGACAGCCCCCACGTTTTGGTTATGTCGGCGACACCGATTCCGCGGACACTGGCGCTTATTATCTATGGAGACCTTGATGTTTCTGTAATAGATGAGTTGCCGCCCGGCCGACAGACAATTGAAACATATGTTGTCGGAGAGCAGCACCGAAAGCGCATATATGACTTTGTCAGAAAACTGGTTGGAGCAGGTCGGCAGGTATATATTATTTGTCCTATGGTCGAAGAGCGTGAAGCGCAGCAAGAGGGAAGTTCCGTTGTTTTTGCAAAAGAGGGTGGGGTTACGCCTACATCTACTGGAAACAACCCGACGTCTTTATTGAAATCAGCGCGAGAATATTATGAAGAGCTAAAAAAAGATATATTTCCGGATTTGCGCGTAGCGCTTGTGCACGGCAAAATGCCGACAAAAGAAAAGGATGCGGCAATGTCGGCATTTACAAATGGTGCAGCGGATGTGTTGGTAGCGACTACCGTTGTTGAGGTAGGCGTAGATGTTTCTAACGCAGCGCTGATAATTATAGAAAATGCGGACAGATTCGGGCTTTCCCAACTGCATCAGCTCAGAGGGCGTGTCGGCAGAGGCGAATTTGAATCATATTGTGTATTATTTCGCGGTGCAGGCTCGGAAAACTCCAGAGAGCGTCTGGAAATTATGCGCACTACCAATGATGGATTCAAGATAGCCGAAGAAGATTTGAAACAACGCGGGCCCGGTGACTTTTTTGGTTCTCGGCAGCATGGTCTGCCGGATATGAAAATAGCAAATCTCGCATCGGATATGTTTGTTCTTCAACAAGCACAAAAAGCGGCCGATGAGGTGCTGAGCTTAGATCCGATGCTCGAAGCGGTTGAAAACAGGCCGCTTGCCAGGCAAATTTCCAGGGTTTTTGAAATTAATGCGGATCGGTTGAACTAACCCGTATACATGTAGGGCGCGGCGACCCGACGCGCCGTGAGATTGCAATCACGGCAAGGCGGCGTGTCGGAGTCACCACGCCCTACAGCGTAAAATACTCATCCATCGTCCGATGTGAATTGCAAAACGCATGAGATTACCAAATTTGCACATAAGTTGATCTGAAATACCTCTGAGTTGCATTTACTTTGCCATAGACATATGTTATCATTTACGAGATTAAAATTAGGAGGACATAGATGAAAAATAGAGTACTGAGAAGCTTAGGCGCGTTATTGCTGGTCGTTATATTGGCGCTCATGCCCATGACGACAGTTCTTGCAGCGTCTGTGGATGTACGACAAAGCCCGGACGAACTCATAGCACAGGCTCAAGCGCCGATAACCAGAGGCGAGTTTGCCATGCTTATTGAAAGCATATTTGCATTTGAAGTTCCTGAAAATGCAGAAAACTTCCTTGATGTTCCGGCAAACCATCCATATGCCGCAGAAATTCTGGCAGTAAGAGCGGCAGGTTATATGGTTGGGAACAGCACCGGAAACTTCTTCCCGGATAGAGTCATTTCCGGACCGGAAGCTGCAGCAATGTTAGGCAACATGTTAAGTTTTGACGGTTCGCTTGTTCCGCAAGTAAGCTTGTCAATTCCAACATGGGCTATTGCCTCAGCATCGGTATTGATTGACCTGACGATGGTAGAAGCAGATCTGATCGAAAGACAGAGCCTGACCGTGGGTGAAGCGCTAGAGTTTATAAACGCAATTGCGATTGCAAGACTCATTCCAGAGGGCACCCCTTACGCGCTTGTTCAAACGAATCCACGTGACAATTTCTTTTCATATATAAACAGGCAGTTTCTTGCCACAGGACTATTCAATCCCGGCGAAATTATCGCCTCATCCTTTGGCAACACAGAGCTCGAAGTAAGGCAACAACAGCAGGTGATTCTGACAGAAATACTTGCAAACACGAATCATGCTGTTGGGTCGGATGGTTGGAGAATCCAGGAACTGTATACTTTGTTTATGGATGAATACGCAAGAGTAGCATCAATATCAAGACTACAGCCATACTTTGATGCGATAAATGCGGCAGAGTCAATAGACGAACTGCTGGAAGTGGCCAGAAGATATGCGACATATTTCAACCTGATGCCATACTATAGCCTGAGTTTCATTCGTGATGCAAGGGTTGATGCAACGCAGTGGGCAGCCATTGTTTCTGCAGCCCCACTTGGACTGGGATCAAGAGATTTTTATGCCGATGACGAGTCTCTTGCCGGTATTCATGCTGCATATATAGCATATATCGCAGCGTTGCTTGCCTATATTGGTGAAACGGAAAATCTGGAAGAAAGAGCTTTAGCTGTTTTTCAAATTGAGCAGGCTCGTGCCACCAGAATGCGGCCAATGGAATATCTGGTTAACCCACAGACTACTTTTGTGGAAACAACTTGGGATATAGTTATGGATGCCACAAGCACAACAAGAAGCCTGGAGTTTAACGAGGATTTCTTGAGGCTTGCACAAGGTATGAATGTATACAGCCCTGATTTGGAATACATTAGATTTATCGAGAGCTTATATGTTGAAGAGAACCTTGAAGTTCTGAGGGATGCAGCACTGCTAGAAGCACTATTGCCCTTTTTGCCAGTACTGGGCGACGATGCTCAGGCATTATCGGCAGGCCTGCATGAGGCGATTTTCGGTGCAGTTGGCGGTGAAGGCATGACCTTGGAAGAACGTGCGCAACAGTTTGTAACCTCGATGATGTGGAGAACCTTCTCGCGCATGTACTACCAGAGGTTCAGCTCACAAGAAATAAAGGACGATGTTTCTGAAATGGTTGAAGAAATCAGAGACACCATGCGTGAGCGAATTGCAAATCTGACATGGATGAGCGAAGAGACAATAGCGACAGCTATAGAAAAATTGGATGCAGTGCAGGCCTTTGTGGCTTTCCCTGATGAGCCAATTGCAGAGATAGCTTTTGAAATTCAATCGCACGCCGACGGTGGATGTTTGGTTGAAATGATGTTGCAACTTGCCGAACTCAACCAGGAGCTGTCTCTTGAAACACTTTCCGGCCCTGCAAACGTGAATCTGTGGGAATCTATGCCAACCTCAATTGTCAACGCATTCTACTCTGGCATGGACAATGCAATATTTATTCCTGCGGGAATTCTGAATTATCCATTTTATGACCCCAATGCCACGCGTGAGCAGAATCTTGGTGCGATTGGAGCGGTCATAGCACATGAGTTTACACACGCTTTTGACCCCGGTGGTTCACAGTTTGATAAAGATGGCACGCTCAGAAATTGGTGGACAGAAGATGACTTTTTGGCATTCAATGCGCTGAATACACAAATGGTGGAAACAATTTCGGCAATAGAATTTGTCGGGATTAACCTCAATGGGGCTTTTTCTGCTGGCGAGGCAATAGCCGATTTGGGTGCAATGGCTGCTGTTTTGGATGTTGTCGCGGCAATGCCTGATGGGGATTTGTCATTGGCAATGGAATCATGGGCAAGAATGTGGGCGGCGCGCATGTCGCCTGAGGTTGCCACATTCATCATTTTCAATTCGCCGCACTTGCCGATGAAGCTGAGGGTTAACTTCATTCTCGCTCAGCTGGATGAGTTTTATGAAGTATTTGGAATAGTCGAAGGCGATGGGATGTACATACCTGCTGAGCAGCGACTGAGTATCTGGTAGGAATATACCTGACAGAGCTCGCCCGGAGTTGTTGCTCTTGAAGGCGACCGAAAAACAAAAAAATACCATCATTGCAAACCACATCTGCAATGATGGTATTTTTAACTGTGTTGAGAGGGGAGTCAGCTTACTGTATAAACGCCCCTGACCAAGACCCTGACTAAGTCAGCCGTTGCTCTGACACCATTACCCTCAATGGTGACAAGATACATGTTGTTTGTCACTAAGGCAGAAGCGGATGACAATGTGCTACCTGCGGTATAGTTAACAAGCGCAGGCTCTGACGAACCAAAAGCCGTTGCAGTGCCAACGCGAAGCATGATTTCAGTCCCTACAGAAGCAATCAACGTCTGATCTCTTCTCAGGGTCACAACATGAAACCTATCAGCTGTGCCGGTTGCCGCCTGACCCGAACCACTGGCTTGAAGTTGTGCCTCAAGCTCGGAAATACGTGCCTCAAACCTTTGAATCATTTGTTGCTCAGTGCTTCTGACTTCGTTCATAACCTGAGGCCTGAAAATGTTGGTCAAATAACTCAAAGTAATAAAAGGATCATCCTGCGTGCCCGGAGAGGCAGTCGCAAGAATGCTTATCCCAGATACTAAAATAAGTATCGCCAGAACAACGAATGAAAACGCAATTTTTCTTCTCAATATATTTATCCTCCTCTTTGGATACCCTATACACCACAACATATAGACTGCGGTAAGCATGGACAAAAGTCAATTCACGACAAACATTTTATCAAAAAAGTAGACTTAACGCAAATCCTTTTTTGGGAAAAGGGAGGTGACGGCTTTGGGAAGCATGGTAATGATGTCACTAGCCGTAACAGAATACTCGCCAAATTCAACGGCACACATATCACCCGCAAGCCCATGGATATAAACAGCGGTGGTCACAGCCTCTCTGAGCGGGAATTTCTGACCAATCAAAGAAGCAATCATACCCGCAAGGACATCACCCGAACCACCCTTAGCCATCGATGGGCCGCCGGTAGTGTTGATATATGCAGTGCCATCCGGCATTGCGGTTATGGTTCTGTGACCCTTAAGTACGAGGATACAGCCATGTTTGTGTGCAAACTCACGTGCAGAGCGGAGACGATCACCTGATGAAAGCTCGCCGCCGAGACGCAAATATTCGCCCGGATGTGGAGTCAAGATAAGCGGCCCGGCAGCCTGCTGCAATATATCAATATTATTAGAGATGGCGTTAAGCCCGTCAGCATCGAGCACGATTGGAGTTTTGACAAGACGGATTGTAGATAAAACAAGCTCGGTAATATCAGGAGAAACACCCAAACCTGGGCCAAGCAGCAAAACATCAGATTCTGCGGCGCGTCCTATAAGCGCACCGGCAGCATTTGCAGCCAAGTGCCCGATACTGTTTGCAGGAAGCGGGAATGGCATCTCCTCGTCCAGCTTAATAGCCATTACATTATATATTGGCTCCGGAACCCCCAAGTAGACAAGCCCCGCACCCATTCTGGATGCCGCCCTTGCAGCAAGAGCCGGTGCACCGGTATAGCCGACGCTTCCGGCTGCGATTAAACATCGTCCGAAATTACCTTTGTGCGTATCAGGACGTCTGCGTGGCAAACATATTTCATTTGAAGTCACGGCAAACACCGGAGCAATCGCACCCTCAATAATGTCGTGCGGTATCCCGATATCACAAACTCTGAGCTCTCCGCAATGTACACATCCGGGTTCAATAAAATGACCTGGTTTTGCCATCGAAAAGGTGACCGTAATGTCTGCCCAAACGGCACTGCCCATAATAGCGCCGGTGTCCGCATTAACGCCGCTTGGAATGTCTGCCGAAATAACACAAGCGGCAGAAGAATTATTGATTATATTGACTGCTGTTTGAGCATCCCCGAACAAGTCGGAATGAATGCCTATTCCAAAGATAGCATCTATTATAACATTACACGTGCTTACATATTGCTCGATGTCGGAAGATAATGAAAATGGCTCAAATATGCCCCCGGCCTGATTAAAACGGTGCGCCATTTCAAGGGAATCGTTTGATAGCTTTTCGGTGTCGCCGATGATAAACAAACGAACCAGCACGCCTTTATCCAGTAGATATGCCGCAGCGCCTATGCCATCCCCGCCATTATTGCCAACGCCGCAAAAAACCGCAACGCTACCGCCTAAGGGAAGCCGTTCCAACGCCGCCGCCGCCACATGCTCGGCGGCATTGGCCATAAGAAATGCACCAGGAACATTTAAATCCTCGATTACATAGCTATCCATTTCACGCATTTGTGCCGCATTTGTCAGCTTCATAGCAAACCTCCAGTCAGTGGTCGTTAATACTATCATCTTTTTGCGGCATTTTCAAGTTCACTGTTGCAATAGTATATAAACTGTGATAATATCCTCAAAACAGCCCTTTTGTCTTGGGACGAAAGGTTTTTTTGATGAGATAGAGGTGTATCAGTATGAAAGAAAAACTGGAACAACTGAAAAATGAGGCAAGGGATGCCTTGGGCGGAGCCAATACAGCACCGGCTCTCGAATCCCTGCGTATCAAATATTTGGGAAAAAAAGGCGAGATAACCGCGATTTTAAAACAGATGGGGTCGCTTTCGGCAGAAGAACGGCCTATTGTCGGGCAACTGGCTAACAAAATCCGTGAAGATATTGAATGCGCCATTTCAGAAAAAGCGACTGAGCTCGAAACAGCCGCCTTATTGGAAAGGCTGGTTTCCGAAGCCATTGATGTCACGATTCCCGGTAAGCTGTGTTCGGTGGGTCGTCGCCATCCCACAAACATAGTCCTTGACGAAGTAAAGGACATTTTCATAGGCATGGGCTTTGAAATTGCTGAGGGGCCCGAGGTTGAGCTGTCGGTTTATGACTTCGACAAATTAAACATTCCCACCACACACCCTGCACGCGAATGGACGGATACATTCTACATAACCGAAGATGAATCTGTGCATCTGAGATGTCAGACTTCGCCTGTCCAGGTGCGAGTCATGGAAAAACAAAGGCCACCCATACGCATTATATCTCCCGGCAGAGTCTATAGAAAAGATGAGGTTGATGCATCCCATTCGCCCATGTTTCACCAAATAGAGGGTCTTGTCATAGATAAAGGCGTTACGATGGGTGATTTAAAAGGTACTTTAAACTTGGTTGTCTCGAAACTTTACGGAGAAAATACCAAAACACGTTTTCGTCCGCACCATTTCCCTTTCACCGAGCCTTCATGTGAGGTTGATGTTCAGTGTGTAGTCTGCGGCGGCAATGGATGCCGTACTTGCAAGCAAAGCGGCTGGCTGGAACTGCTTGGAGCGGGGGTTGTTCACCCCAAGGTGCTGGCCGGATGCGGTATTGATCCTGATGAATATTCCGGGTTTGCTTTTGGTATCGGGCTTGACCGTATGACGATGCTGCGTTTTGGCATCGACGACTTACGTCTGTTGTTTGAAAACGATTTGAGATTTTTGACACAGTTTTAGCGTTGATGCCAAAACGGCAAGGAAACACGCGCTGCGCAGGGGGCAGCCCAATACGAAATATGTCAAGGGACGGTAATAACAATGAATATATCAAGACAATGGCTATCTGATTATACAAATATTACAGCATCCGCTCAAGAATATGAGGATGCGATGACAATGTCCGGGTCGAAAGTTGAAGCGACATATGAGCCTTCGGAAGAAATTAAAAATGTTGTGGCAGGACATGTTTTGTCGATAGAAAGACTGCCTGACTCCGACCATCTGTGGGTTTGTCAAATTGATGTTGGAAAGGATGCACCTTTACAAATCGTGACCGGAGCCGATAATGTAAAAGCAGGCGATATGGTGCCTGTGGCACTGCACAAATCAAGGCTACCAGGAAATGTGAAAATCGAAAAGGGTAAGATTCGCGGAGTTAAATCAGAGGGTATGTTATGCTCTTTGACAGAGCTTAAACTTGACCTTGGAGACTTTCCCTATGCCAGTGAAGATGGCATATTCATCATGCAAGAAGACTGCAAACCAGGTGATGACATCAGACCGATAATCGGTGCAGACGACAGCATAGTTGAGTTTGAAATAACAAGTAACAGGCCTGACTGTATGTCTGTTATCGGTCTTGCCCGTGAAAGTGCAGTCACGTTTGGAACAGAGCTGACAATTCCGGAGCCGACTGTAAAAGGAAGTGGCGGCGATATCAAGGAGCTGCTTTCCATAGAAATAGATAATTACGCGCTTTGCCCGCGTTATACGGGCCGGATGGTAAAAAACATAAAGATAGAACCTTCGCCAAAATGGATGCGACGCAGACTTCGTGCCGCCGGATTAAGACCCATAAACAACATCGTTGACATAACAAACTATGTCATGCTCGAATATGGCCAGCCGATGCACGCTTTCGACTACTCATGCCTTGATGGCGGCAAAATAATCGTTAGGACAGCCGCACAAGGCGAACACATGAACACCCTTGACGGGACTGAGAGAACATTGACACCGGATATGCTTGTTATCGCTGATGGGAACAAACCCGTTGGCATAGCAGGAGTCATGGGCGGTGAAAGCAGTGAGATAACTGAAAATACAAAATATGCTGTTTTTGAATCGGCTAATTTTAACGGTGTTTCAATCAGAAGAACTGCAACGGCGCTGAACCTGCGTACAGATGCTTCGAGCAAATTTGAAAAAGGTTTGGACATCGAAAATACCCTTCCGGCAGTTGAGCGTGCATGTGAACTTGTCGAATTGTTGGGTGCCGGTGAGGTTGTTGACGGAATAATCGACATCAGAGAAAAGCACTTTACCCCGACGACATTGAAGCTTGAGCATGAGAAAATAAACAAGTTGCTCGGAACAGATATTGACCAGGCGTTTATGGTTGCGACATTAGAGAAACTGGGCTTTAAAATAGACGGAGATACTGTGGCTGTACCATCGTGGCGCTCAGACATCGAACATTTCTCGGATTTGGCAGAAGAAGTAGCCCGTTTTTACGGGTATGATGTGATTGAGCCATCGCTGCATAATGGTACCCACTCAGGTGGGTTTACATCCAAGCAAATAGCTGAGCGGAAAATTACCGGTTTATGCCGGGCTATGGGATACACGGAGATATGCACCTATTCATTCGTCGGTCAGACAGATTATGATAAAGTAGCGTTGCCAAAGGATTCCAACTTGCGCAAAGGCGTGACGATTTTAAACCCGTTGGGGGAGGATACAAGCATAATGCGCACAACCTCGCTGCCGTCCATGTTGGATGCGCTTGCGACGAACTGGGGTCATCGTAATCCGGAAGCAAAATTGTATGAAATGGCTATGATTTACCTCGACATCGGAGAGGCACTGCCTGATGAAAGGCCGATACTTACACTCGGGGGATATGGAAAATGCGATTTCTTTGAGATTAAAGGAGTTTGCGAGACGATTTTTCGTGAAATGCGTGTCAGAGACGTGCGCTTTACTGCGGAAAAAAACAACCCATCATACCATCCGGGCAGAACTGCGGCGATATACTCGGGGCAAACATTGCTTGGAGTGGTAGGGCAGGTACATCCGACAGTTGTAAAAAATTATGGAATAAGCGATGCTTTTTCTGCTCAAATAGACTTTCTGGCGATGCTTTCATGCATGGATGAAGAAATCTCGTACAAACAGTTGCCGCGTTTCCCGGCAATCACACGTGATATTGCGGTAGTTTGTGATTTGAGTGTCACCGCGGCGGACTTAATCGAGTGCATACGAGGATCTGGGGGTGGGCTGCTGCGTGAGACAACACTCTTTGATGTATATACGGGTGACCAGGTCTCGGAAGGGAAAAAGAGCATGGCGTTTTCGCTCAAATTACGCTCGGATGAGCAGACGCTTACGGATGATTATGCTGACGAGATGATAAAAAATGTTCTGGATGCGCTCAAAACTCAGTTTGATGCGGATATAAGGTAAATTATGGTTGTAATTTTGTTGAAAAATTGATACTCTATAAGGGGTAGCAGTTAGTTTTGATTCCATTGATAAGATGTGATGGTGGCGATATGCGTAAGAGAAAAATCAACAACATTCTTATAACTTCGCTGACCGGCCTATTAGTGGTCATTCTTGCCGTGAGCTTATTTATCACGATGATGAACAATGCCGAACACAGGAGCATTCTTGATGAAAGTGTGAAATCAAATCTTCTGTCTATAGCCATTGCTGCCCGTGAACTTATAGATGTTGATAGTTTCTACACTTATAGAAGCATCGAGAGCATTAACGATGATTTAGACAACTACACAAGGGTTCTTAATGATTTGCGTTCACTGAAAGATCAGGTGGGCGCAACATATGTTTATGCACTCAAACAGATAGATGGGAGATACTATTTCGTATTTGATACTGACCCTGATCTTGAAACTGCCTATGACATATTTGATGAGTATGAAGGAATTTCTTATGTACACAGAGAAGCCTTTAATGGCCTGGACTCTACGGGCATAATGAATCTTGTAGATCAATGGGGCAGCTTTAATACAAGTGCCATTCCGATTTGGAGAAATTACTCCGTCATCGGAATTATCAGCGTCGATATCGAAGATACCTATATCAGGGCAAGCCAACGTGCGTCCCGAGTGAATATTACGGTGCTGATTATTTTGCTGACCTCCGTCATGGTTATCAACATATTTCTGATTCGACGTCTTGTCACAAAGCCTTTAAGCAGGTTGACAGACAGTATTTTTGAGATATCAACCACAGAGGATAATATTTACGGCCTGGAAAGAGAAGATGAGTTTGGTGATTTGGCGCGTAAAATCCTCGATATGATGAGAAAAATAAATAGACGTGACAGGCTTTTGCAGACAGTAAACCAGGTTTCTGAAACACTGCTTGAACCGGATATTGAAAGATTTGAAAACGGCATGAATGAAGCAATGGGCATGATGGCCAAGGCATTTGATGTTGACCGGGTTTACATCTGGAAAAATCATAGAGCCGACGGTGTTTTATACGGAACTCAGGTCTATGAATGGTCAGAACGCGCTGAGCCGGATGTCACCGAATATAATGTGGCGGTTCCTTATGTGGGCACATGGGAGCGCGATCTTGCAGAGGGTAAATGCATCAACGGAATCGTGAAGGATATGCTTCCGGAGCAGCAGACCTTGCTTGCACCGCAGGGTATAGTATCTATTCTTAATGTGCCGATATTTCTTGATGAAAAATTTTGGGGATTAGTCGGATTTGATGACTGCCATAACGAGAGAGTTTTTACGACAAACGATGAGCTGATTCTGCGCTCTGCAAGTTATATAATCGCAAATGCTTTGATACGTAACGAAATGACAAATGAGTTGATTATCACAAGGGAAAATGCTGAGCAAGGAAGCCGGGCAAAGAGTGAATTTCTTGCAAATATGAGCCATGAGATTCGCACGCCTATGAATGCAATTATAGGAATGACATATATTGCCAAGTCGGCGCACAGTAATGAAAGAAAAGACTATGCGATAGGGAAAATAGAAAATGCCTCAAACCATCTGCTCGGAATCATAAACGACATCCTGGATATGTCCAAAATTGAAGCGAACAAACTGGAGCTTCACGCGGTTGTTTTCAATTTTGAGGAAATGCTCAAAAAAGTAATAAACATCATCAACTTCGGTATTGTAGAAAAACACCAGAAATTCACAGTGTATATAGACGAGAATATCCCGAGGATGCTGAAATGTGACGATCAAAGATTATCGCAAGTCATTACAAACCTGTTGAGCAATGCGGTCAAGTTTACTCCTGAGGGCGGCACGATTAGCCTGAATACCAAGCTTATATCGAGTGATGCGGAACGATGCGAAATCCAATTCGAAGTCTCAGATACAGGCGTTGGCATAAGTCAAGAGCAGCAGAGCAGATTGTTCACGCCGTTTGAACAGGCTGAGTCAAGCACAACTCGAAAATACGGTGGAACTGGCCTGGGGCTGGCACTCACCAAACGCATCATTGAGCTTATGGGCGGCAGTATTCATGTGGAATCCAGCCTGGGTGAAGGTGCAACATTCGTATTCGCGATTTCCAGCGACATAGGGACAGAACCCAAGAGAAGCGGGATTAAATCATCAGACGGCCCTATTGTAGACCAACTCAGGGTTTTGATTGTTGATGATGAGGAAGATATACGAGAGTATTTTGTCGATGTGGCAATGCGGTTTAATATTCCCTGTGATATCGCGGCTTCGGGAGAAGAGGCGCTTGAACTCATAAACAAAGGCAACAAATATGATATTTGCTTTGTTGACTGGAATATGCCGGAAATGAACGGCATCGAACTTTCAAGCAAAATCAAAGAAAGTGACGCCAGTGAATCCATAATAATAATGATTTCCTCAATCGAATGGCAGATAATTGAGGAGGATGCGAGAGCATCCGGTGTTGAAATGTTTTTGCCTAAGCCTATCTTTCCTTCGGCATTTATCGAAGCCATAAACACCTGTTTCAGCGTTGATTTGCTCAATGAGAGACAGGAGCAATCCAAGGAAGTGACCGATCGTTTCTGGGGATATAGGGTGCTTCTTGCTGAGGATGTGGAGATTAACCGGGAAATAGTTATTGCGCTACTGGAGCCGACCTTGCTCGAAATCGATTGTGCGGAAAATGGTCTGGAGGCTGTGCGCATGTTTAGTGAAAATCCAGAAAAATACAACATTATCTTTATGGATCTTCAAATGCCGGAAATGGACGGTTATGATGCGACCAGAGCAATACGGGCTCTTGACAATGAACGAGCGAAAGAAATACCCATCATAGCAATGACGGCAAATGTTTTTAAAGACGATATCGAAAATTGCAAAGCAGTTGGAATGAATGGTCATTTAGGAAAGCCGATAGATTTTGAAGCGGTTATGACCATTTTGAGAAGATATCTGTATAGACAAAAACCGACGATGGAGCGCCGTAAAGCAGACAGACGCAAAAATGACAAGGACAGACGACAGTTGCCGGATAGACGAAAAGGTGGCGATCGTCGAAAAAATGGTGGCGAGGAATAATCTTAGGGTTCGCAGCCTGATTATGATTTAAACGACAGATACTTTGGAATTTTGGAGGAATGGCATTTGAGACGATTTGTTGCAGTTCTTATGGCTCTTATTATGATTACAATGCTGATTGTTGGGTGTGGGAATTCAGGTTCCCCTTATGCACAGACAACACAGAGGACAGAAAACTCAAGGCTGAGCATAGTCAGCACGATTTTTCCGCAATATGACTGGGTTCGTCAGATAATGGGCGAAAGGGCAGACGATGTGGATTTGACCCTGCTTATAAACAATAGAATTGATATGCATAGCTTTCAACCATCGGTAAGCGATATTGTGCGGGTCTCAACGGCAGATATGTTTATTTATGTTGGCGGAGACTCAGATTGGTGGGTCGAGGATGTTTTGCGCCAAGCTGTAAATCCGAATATGATAGTTATTAATCTCATGGAAGTGCTTGGTGACAGAGCGGTATATGAAGAAATCGTTGAGGGAATGCAGCATGACCATGACTGCGATGATGATGACGATTGCGATGACCCCAGTCACGATCACGGCCCCCCTTATGACCACGCTCATGACCATGGCCACGGCTCCGGCCAAGAACACAGCCATGACCATGATGACCACGACCACGACCACGATCATGACCCCGGCCACGATCACACTCACACTCACGACCACAGTCATGACCATCACCACGGAACCCTTGATGAACATGTGTGGCTCTCGCTGAGAAATGCTGTTGCATTCACAGTTGCAATTACTGAAGCGCTATCCACCTTGGATCCCGAACATGCAGAGTTGTTTAGAGCCAACCTAACGCAATATCTCAACAGACTGGCTGAGCTTGACGCCGAGTATAACGAAATGGTAAGCGCAGCTTCAAGCAGGACATTATTATTTGCCGATCGATTCCCATTTAGATACCTTGTTGATGATTATGGGATACACTATTATGCCGCATTTCCAGGATGCTCAGCCGAGACGGAAGCCAGTTTCACGACTATAATTTTTCTTGCCGAAAAAGTTGATGAACTGAACTTAACAACCGTGATGGTTACAGAAAGCGCAGATGAAGCGATAGCCAGAACCATCATCAGCAATACCGCAAGCGCAGATCAACGTATACTCGTTCTTGATTCTATGCAATCGGCAAATGCTACGGATTGGCAAAACGGGGTAACTTACCTATCGATAATGGAACGCAACCTTGACGTGCTCAGGGAAGCGCTTGGGTAATATTTTGAGAACGAAGTACTAGGGGAGAAGTATGGTGCAATTAACATGCCAGAACTTGACCATTGGATATGAAGGAACGGCAGTTATTTCCGGGCTTTCATTCTCAGTCAGTGCAGGTGACTATCTTTGTATTGTAGGAGAAAATGGCTCAGGCAAAACCACTTTGATGAAAGCACTTTTGAGGCTTAAATCACCAGACTCCGGGCATATAATCACCGGGGAGGGTTTAGCGGTAAATGAAATAGGATATATGCCTCAGCAAACGGCGGCACAAAAGGATTTTCCGGCATCTGTTAGGGAAGTCGTCCGTTCCGGGTGCTTAAATAGGTGCGGATTACGTCCTTTTTACAGCAAACGTGAAAAGCAGATGGCGGAAGAAAATATGGAAAGGCTCGGAATCTCTGATCTTGCAACACGCTGTTACAGAGAGCTGTCGGGTGGGCAGCAGCAACGCACACTCCTTGCCCGAGCACTTTGCGCAACAAGAAAAATCCTCTTGCTGGACGAACCGGCAGCAGGACTTGATCCCGGCGCAGCGCATGAAATGTACGACATTATCAAAACGCTCAATGACAGCGGTACCACCATTATTATGATATCGCATGATATTGGTGCATCGGTGAAATATGCTTCGCATATTTTGCATATAGGAAAGCAAAACGCATCATTTTTCGGTAAAACAGCAGACTATCTGAAAAGTGAAGCAGGTCTGCAATATGTTGAGTCCGGAGGTGGGGAGCAATGATAGAGATGCTTGACACATTGGCACACTACTTCAGCTTTCCATTTGTTCGCTATGCGATGATTGTCGGGGTGTTAATTGCACTCTGCTCCTCGCTACTGGGTGTCACTTTGGTACTCAAGCGGTTTTCCTTTATCGGAGACGGACTTGCACATGTTGCTTTTGGCGCCGCGGCTATAGCTACAGCACTGAGTTTTACAAATAATATACTCTTTATTCTGCCCGTGACAATCATATGTGCCATACTGCTTCTGCGGACAGGTCAGAATACAAAAATCAAAGGAGATGCATCCATCGCAATGCTCTCAGTGGGTGCGCTAGGGTTGGGATATCTTATTATGAACATCTTCTCTACCTCGGCAAACCTTGCGGGCGATGTTTGTACAGTCCTTTTTGGCTCAATTTCGATTCTGACATTGACAATAACAGAAGTTTGGCTGAGCGCCGGATTATCAGTGCTGGTAATTGCAGTCTTTCTTTTGTTTTATAATAGAATATTTGCAGTGACATTCGATGAAGACTTTGTCAAAGCAACCGGAAATAGAGCAAAGATGTATAACCTTATTCTGTCGGTCGTAATTGCAGTGGTTATAGTGCTTGCAATGAATCTGGTTGGGGCATTGCTTATCTCCGCATTAGTAATCTTCCCGGCAATATCTGCAATGCGGATATACAAGACATTTAAAGCTGTTACGATATGTTCGGTGAGCATGTCGGTTACTTGTGCTGCTCTTGGAATAGTGATTTCGATTCTTGCAGGAACGCCGGTTGGTTCTACAATCGTTGCGGTGAATATAGCAGGTTTCGCCATTTTTAACGCTGTCGCATTAGTCCTAAGGAGGGTATAAATTCAAATGAAATACATTGTAGCAATAATGGTTTTATGTGTGCTTATAGCACTAATAACAGGCTGCTCAGGCGAAGTCGGTAATGGCGGTGCTGATGAAATCGATGCGGATACGGCGGCTACAAGCAGCGTTGGTGATTCATCCGGTGCTGGTGAAGCCGATGCAGGTATGGCGGATGACCGCCCAGACGAAGTAGTCGAGATTGTCGCGGTTGATGTGGATATGGCGGCTATGAGCAGCACTATGGCGCAAGCAAAGTTCTTTAGCATATTTACAAACCCGATGGAATATCTGGGACAAACAATCAGGGCAAGCGGGCCTTACTTCTCGTTTTACTTTGACGAGCTTCAAAACCATTTTGTAATGATTGTACCCGGTGATGCGTGTTGCCGATTGGGGTTTGAATTTCGGTTGCCGGATACATATGTATACCCTGATGACTTTCCAGCGCAATATACACCCATTGAAATAACAGGCGTACTCAGCAGATATGAAGCGCATGAACAAGGATTCATATATCTTGCGGTTGACGAAATTATCTTGATGACAAATTAAAGATTGTTGCAAGACAGTAAACTTTACACCAGGCTACCTTGGAGTTAACGTCTCTCGGTAGCCTGGTGGTCTGTAAAGCGAGTACATTTCCTGAGCGTGTGCTTGTGGAGCACCAGTAGCCAGATATAACTCAAATCGGAAAAAAGTCCATATATTATCTTCGATAGACCTGCCAAATAAATTCAATACAGCATGAGCCTCGCCATAAGCAAAATGCCTATATGCAGATATACCATCACGTCGAAATCGCACATGAAAACGCTCGTTATTTAAGATGCCTGATTCAGACATAAAATCGTCCAAAATTGCTTCAAGGTCATTTTCAGTTGGCTCATAGCTTGGCGATCTGACCCGATACAAGGTGATGTCATATCTCCAAATTTGTCCTGTCATTGCATTAATCAAAAGTGTGGAACTTACCATATCACCGACAAAAGAAACAGTCCAATAACTGTATCTTGGGTCGAGAAACCGGCCGTCCCAATCAGGAGGCAGATTCTGACTTAGAAACGCATTGGTGTGGGTTATAAGGAATTGTTCTGGCAGGATGAGTTCATGATAAATAATCATTTCAAGGCCGCGACGACCAATTTCAATGGCTTGACCCATAGTTATTTGTGACTCTGTAGGTTCATGTGGTATTAAGCGCCCTGGAGATTCCCAGTTTTGCAATATCGGAATGATATACTGCGTTGTTGAATATTCAGAAAACCCATACTCATCGGAAGGCTCAGTCACTGGCGAAGAAATCGTGATTGCAGGAGCGGGCATATTGACCTGAGTAGTGCCAGAATCCGAAAGCAACGCTTCAGCTCTGATGTCTATAAATGAGTTTGTCAATACCCACCCGGCATAAGCAATAGCGAATGCCAGTAGAATGCCTATAGAGGTAAGAATTATTTTTTTGCTCAATGATTAACACACCTTTCTTGAGTCTATTATTGCGGGCAAGCCGCAAAATAGGCAATGCTTATTAATGACGCACCCTCAATGAAAACTCTATTGTAGTGCCGATACCTACAATGCTATTTATTTCCAACGCGCAACCGTGAATTTCAGCTATTTTCGATGCAAGCGACAAACCCAGACCGGCGCTGTGTTGCTTGCGCGAACGGGATTTATCGACCGTGTAAAATGCTTCGGTGATACGATTAAGTTCCGATTCTGCAATACCCCGGCCGTTATCTGAAACAGACACCAAATATTTATCGTCATTTATTTTTCCGGATATTCTTATATTTGTGCCCTCAGCTTTTATGGCATTATCAATCAAATTGAGCAATAATGTCTTAAAAAGATCATATTCAACCATAATAAATGCCTGCTCAATATCCGGGCGAAGTATCACTTTTTTCTCCTCAAGCATGGGCTTGATGCTGCCCAAAACATTGAAAAGCAGCTCATCCGCAGGCATTTCTTCCAATACAAAATCCTGTCTGTTAAGCACAATCAAATCCATGAGCTTGAGCGAAAGCGCTTCAAGTCGTAATCCTTCATTAAGAATATACCATGCAGCATTTTTAGTTTGCTCCGGGGATAGCGTCTTTTGGTAAAGCATATCCGCATATCCGATAACCGAAGTCAGCGGAGTTTTAAGTTCATGAGCAAAGTTTGCGACAAAATCTTCCTTTTGTCGCGCGTTTTCTGAAAGTTCTGATATCTTGCCCTCAATCGCATCTGTCATTTGATTAAAGCTGTTTGACAATTCACCAATTTCATCTCCGCTTGATGAAATAGGCAGGCGGTTGTTGTAATCACCCTGAGCGATTTTGGCTGCAACGCTATTGATACGTTTGAGCGGTCTGGTCAAGAGTGCAGAGAAAATAAGGATAACAAACATACTGACGAGCAGGGTGATGACATAGACATTAACGAAACTTTGCGTCATGTAATCTCGCTGGGCAATAATGTCGCTTATATCAGTTGCAATCAGCATATATAGAGATATGTCGCTTTGCACGACCCGTCCACTGACCATTATGTAGATGGATGCTCCAACTTCCTGAAAACTATGAACATGGACATTATCGGATACATCTTCGAGAATAGAAAAATCAGTATCTGGCGGCAGGTCTGAGTATAGCAGTGTTTTATCATAAGTAAAAAATGCCGCCAGCCCATTCAAATCTGCGGCAAGCGCCCTGAAAAAATCATGCGGAAGTTCATCGTTTAAAGCTTCAGTGTTTGCGATAAACCTTGCCTGCACAGTAAATTTATCGAACTGATATTGTATATTTGCCCGTTCAACTTCACGGCTTATTGAGCTTTCGTAAGAAGTTGTAATCAACATATATCCCGAAAGCAAAAGGGCAATGCAAATAACAAGTGTCGAACAAAGAAAAAACTTGGCAAACAAGCGCAATTTTTGATACTCCTTTTCGTTATGAGTCTTGTAGGGTACGATGCCCTCATCGTACCGTTTTTGGAATGTTGTTAAGCTGATGGGCGTTCGACTC
>WQUY01000044.1 GCA_009781855.1 Oscillospiraceae bacterium
AGGTTTCGCCGTTGTCACTGGACACTTCATAGCCTGTGATTGCACTGCCGCCGTCAGTTAAAGGCGCTGTCCATGAGAGGGTGACTTCTTCATCTCCCGCTGCTGCTGTGAAGCTCTGCGGTGCGTCGGGGGTTGTGTGGCTAACATCCACCGTCACGCCGGGAACGGCAACAAAGCCTGTGCGTCCATCGACATCAAATTCAATGCCTTGCTCTGCATCCTGCCGCGCCCATATAGCTGTTGCAGTTGCAGGAATAATGGTAGTGTTGGGGCTTTCATGTGCATCGTCGCCTATTGTATATGCACCGGGTGTGCCTGTGTAGTGAATGACTATGCCGGTATTCTCCGCACCAAGTGTACCCGTAAACGTAGATGTGCCTGTTATAACGATACTTGAATCGCCTCTAACAAAAAATGCCTCGGCTGTTGTATCTGGGCGAGTAAAAGAACCACCTGTAATGTGTATAACAGATCCTCCTTCACTGTGTATAATTGCATGGGGAGCACCTGTTTCCAACTGCGTAAATGTTCCACCTGTTATTAAGACCCTTGCGCTACTTGTTGCAAACACTGGGTATTGTATCGCCGTAAGATTGCCATTGTTGATCGTTACATTAACTCCCATCGCAACAATCGCCGCGCCGACTGTGGGGGCTATATTTCCGCCTGTGAGCATAAAATTGCCGTTACCGCCGACAAAGATAGAGCCTATCAATGCATAGGGGGTTGAATAATCTGCATTCCATGTTAGTGTTCTGTTTGCGGGAATGTGAATGTTAAGAAACGATGCCGCGGTCGCGTCCGAAAGCGCACCTGTGACGGTGGCATCACCATTTTCAAGTGCGGCATTGATTGCCGCTTGGAACGCCGAAACGGTGGTGTAGTTCCCCTCTCCGTTGATTTGTAAGTACGACAGGGGTGTCCCTGTATTCATATTCACTCCAAATGGTGCTGTTGTGAATGGAGGAACTATGAGCTTTTCGTTTGCAAGCGTACCCCAAACCGTCAATGTGATATTATCATGATTAAAAACACCGCTGAATGTGACAACATTATCTGCAAAGAAATGGGTTGCTGTGGCGGGGTTTACCGTCATGTCTGCGATGTAAAACCCTGCTGGGAATATTGCCGCGACATTGCCTACAGCCGGGATTATGGGGTCGTAATTATGTGTCAGCACTATATCGTCAAGGTTAAATACCCTGCCTTCGCTTTGAAAATCCACAGAAAATAAATCCGCATGGTTTCCTTGGAAAAATGCGGTTGGCGTTGCGCCGCCGCCGGGCATTGCAATGAGCCCACCACTAAGTGTAGGCGTGCCTGTAACCAAAATGGTTGCGTTGCCCTGAGCGGAAACCAAGGTGAACTCGCCGTCTGTTCTGGAAATTGTGCCGCCTGCTACATGAATCCCACCATCTGAGGCAATTATAACCGGACCGGTGCCTACGGCTCTATGCACCGTGCCGCCTTCGATAATCACGGTGGCATCCGGGCTGTTAAGATTGACAGTAGCTAGGTTCCCACTTGTTGTTATATCGCCGCGTGAGATAAGTGTTGCGGCGGAAGAACCCATAATGACAAATGTATGACTACTCGATGAAATCGTACTGCCCGCTTCAATAATTACAGTGCCATAAAAAAGGGTGAGCGAAACCTCAATGCCTGCAAACCCACCGCCGTTTTGGAAAATTAAATTGCCCGAGCCATGTGGGTAAAAGGCACCTGTGCTTGTTACATTCGCTTCCCAATAAAGCGTACTGTTTTGGGGGATGATAATAACTATGTTGCCTGTTATGGTCGCCGTACCTGTTACGGTTACATCATCGGCCAAAATCCCCGCATTGTTTATTGCGTTTGTAATGGCCGCGCCGGTTGTCAGTCCGGTGATATCGGCTATTGTCACCGCTACAGGCTCACCTCCACCATCAGGCAAGCCAGACGGTAAATCTATCCCCTGTGAGGATAATAGAGCATTGAATTCCCCATCCACAACCACGTATTGGTCTGAATACAGGCTATCACCCTCATCGGCTCCGTAGCTGTCCGGGAAGTTTCCGGTCGCAAAGTCCACAAAGTAGCCGCCCAAAGGCAGGTCGCTTGGTTGTGACGTATCATCTGCACTGGCATGGGGGGCTGCCGCCATTGCTGTAATCGGCACGGTGCCAAAAACCATCACAAAGGCAAGCACCATTGCCATTATCTTTTTGAATTTGCTCGTTGTTGCTTGTTTTTTCAACATTTTATATCCTCCAATTTTCAAAGCACAAATTACAATTTACAAAGCACAAATGCGCTGTAAATACTTGCCATCTGTAATTTTTAATCTGTAGTGTAGCAGATTCAGATAGAAAAATGGTTTCGATGTAGAAATCTTCACAGTAAAATTTATTGAATTGAAAATGGAGAAAAAAGAACCGAAAATTTAGAAACAAAAGAGAGAGGAAAGATAAATTAACTCTCCTCTCTCCATTTTCAATGCTTAATGCTCAATTTACAACTATTCTACAAACATAGTATTTCCTTCCTACCGTGTCTATGGCGATGGCAACCTCATCATCTGTTTTCAGCTTTTTTCGTAGGTTTTTGATGTGTGCCCGAACCACATCAGACGAGCCGAGGGAAGAATCACCCCAAATGGATTCATAAATTTCGTTTGCCGTCAGCTTTTTGTCTGTATTTTTTAGGAAGTACGCAAGCAAAGAAAACTCTTTTGGCGTAAGCCCGGTATCTTTTCCGTATAAATACGCTTTTGCCGTGGTGTGGTTGATGGTCAAATACCCATATTCCAAAATGGCAGCTGTGTTCACAATTTCGGCTTTAGCTTGTGCCACGGCTTCTTTCACCATTTCCCCTGTCTGTTTTGACCTGCGTAAAAGCGCACCGGCCCGTATCAGTAGCATATCGTTGTCATAGGGTTTGGCAATATAATCATCACCACCTGCCAGCAAACCCTTTGCTTCGTGGCTTGTTTCCGAAAGCGCGGTAAGCAGCAGAACGTGTATCGGGCTTTTCTGTTCTCGCAATTCTTTAAGAAAATCTAACCCGCAACCGTCCGGCAACATGATGTCAAGCACAATAAGGTCGGGAGGGGCGGCAGCTACGCTCTGCCTTGCTTCGGCAAGAGTCATGGCAAGGTGCACATTATAGCCGCCGATTTCTTCAAATAATTCCTTGTTGGCTTCCTGTATGGTTTTGTTATCCTCAACAAGCAAAATCGTGAAGCGATTTTGCAATTGAGAATCGAAACGCTTATCAGCAGTGACATTCTGCCTTTCCATGCTCAATTCTCCCCTCTCAATGCTCAATTATATATACGGGTATGGTGAATGTAACCTCTGTACCCATGCCCGATTCACTCTTAACTGAAATTTCCCCACCGTGGGTTTCAATGGTTTTCTTGCTGATGGCAAGCCCCATGCCTGTGCTGTCTGTGCCCGTTACGCCGCGCTCGAAAATATAGGGTAGAATCTCAGGAGGTACGCCTGTGCCGCTATCTTTGACTGTTACGGTCACAAATTGAGAATTATTGCCCTCGTAGCGCTCGTCCTCATGCTCAATTCTAACGGTGATTTCGCCGTTGGTCGTGTGCCTGTTGGCGTTGGTCAGCAGATTGGTAAGCACCCCCATCAATTGATCTGCATTACCGAATATTTGAGGCAGGTTTTTGTCGGTATCTATCTTCAAAACATTGCCCTGTTTTTCTACATGACTTCTATAGGCTTCGGCGTTGTTTACAAATAGCTGTTCAGTATCAAGTGGTTTCATTTTATCTCGGCTCTCTTGCATCGCCGCCATTCGCAAGGCACTTTCGGTCAAGCGGGCAGCGTGCATGATTTCTTCTTGCGCCCGATTGAGGGATGCCGTTATCCGGTTATCAATCACCAACTCCCCATTTTCAATCTTTATCTTATTGACGAGCCTTGCCGCCTTTTGTATGTCTACGCTTATGGCGGTAAGGGGCGTTTTGATGTTGTGGCTGATGTTTGCAAGGTATTGGGCTTTCATGCGGTTCAGGCTATCGAGGGCGGCGTTTTCTGTGGCAAGCTGTTGTCTTGCTGTTTCGGATTTTTGTTCGTTCACTTTTACGGCTTCCATCTCTCGCGTGGTGGCAATAAAAATTGACGCAGCAAGGCAGAGCAAAAATGCAATCATGCCAATCCTCGCAAAATTAGATTCGCCAAATGGCGGTATCAAAAAATTGAAACCCTCTACATTTACGGTGAGATAATTAAATATATCCCTAACCGAAGTATAGGCTAAAAACAAAACCCCTGCGATAAAAATCAACTGCAATCCGTCCGGTTTTCTAACCTTGATTATTAAAGCGACAACCCCGTACATAACCCCGACCAGCGCCATACCCATACAAATCCAAAGTGCGTGACTCAGGATAAGCCCAATATCGGCAAACTGGAAAAAGATAATCCATGCCGAAAATATAAAGACCATCCCACTAACATATTTTTTGGGGAGTATGCCGGGGAACATATCGTAAATAATCGGCACTACCAACACAGGTGTTACGGGTGTAACGATACTCATCAAGCGAAACCTAAGCGGCTCTGCAAACCACGGCGCAATCGTTATAAACGCCCTTGAACCCATTGCGCCAACATGCAAAAACCATCCCGAGCATAACAGCGTAAAAAGAAGTGCCGGACGGTAGTTGTGCAAGAGTAAAAACAGAAGCAGAGAAACAACAGCCAGCGAAAGCAAAATGCCAAGTATGATGTTGGTTGTCAAAGTTACACGTTGAATGTCGTTGCCGATTGTATACGCGTCAAGCAAGCAGCCCCTGTATATGCCGTGTATATGATACATAAAATTAGACTGCTGGTGTACGATTTCTATAACACCGTTTATGGGTCTTGCCACAAAAGTGAATGTGGGAGAAAACAGCACGGCACCCGTGCCATCATCCGGGTTGCTTATATCCCGCAACCACTCGCCATTTACATAAACTCTATCGGCATAACCTGTGTTTATGCGGGTGATTACATAGTAATCATCAGTTGGCAATAGCAAACGCACACGGACGGTAGCCGGATTGCTTGGAATGTGAGGGTAAGCAAATCTTGCCTCTAGCTCACGCGCCGCAAATTCTTCCGGCGTAAGGAATGGCGTGTTAATTGCTTCCACGCGACCGAACAGGGCGGCGGTTGAATCTTCAAAATCAAACTCACGCAAATCCCAAGTGCCGCTATTGCTGTATGTCGAACGAAAATGCTCCTCCGGTAGATTGAACCATAAGAATATGATTACTAATAAAATCAGCGACAAGGATAAGTATGGCAGCATAGGTTTTAGTTTTTGCCGCAAAGATTTTGTTTGAGGTTGGTTCATGGGCGTCCTCCGGTTTCACTGCTCTTTCTTGAAGTCATGCAAGTACACTGCCGAATACGGAAAAACGGCATAGCATAGCGCTATACCGTCCCATCTGGTCGGAGTGCCGGGATTCGAACCCGGGGCCTCTTGGTCCCGAACCAAGCGCGATACCAAGCTTCGCCACACCCCGATAATATCAGCGAAATGTATTGTAAAACACTTTCGCCGATATTGCAAGTACTTTTTTAGCTTAAGCTCATCCGCTTTACGAGATGTTTGCCTAGACTCCGCGTTTTACATATGTCGTATGCAAACGCTCATGAGCTTTTTCGCTGTTCGGCTCACCCAAAAATTCCTCATAAAGCGCCAGCACTTCAGGATTCTCATGGGATCGGCGTAGGGCTTTGACCTTATCCTCATTATAGAGCACCTCGCGCCTTTTGTTGAGGATTTCCTCGCTCGAATGATGGAAAGGTTGCCCACCCCCTGCGATGCACCCACCGGGACACGCCATTATTTCGATAGCATGATACGCTGACTTACCCTCACGTATCTCGTCGAGTAGAATCCTTGCATTGCGCAGTTCATGTGCTACAGCTACTTTAATTTCGGTGCCATCGATTTCAATGACCGCTTCCTTTATGCCTATATCCTTAAAGCCTCTAAGCGACTCAAATTCGAGTTTTTCCAACGTCTTTCCGGTTGAGCGCTCATAATATGAGCGAAGCAATGCTTCCAAAACACCACCGGTGGTGCCGAAGATATCCGCAGCCCCGGAGGACTGCCCCATAATTGAGTCGAATTTCTCGTTGGGCAAATGCTCAAACGATATCCCTGCCTCTTTTATCATGCGACCCAGTTCCCTTGTAGAAAGAACCATATCAACATTCGGCAACCCGTCATTGGAGAGCTCTTCACGAGAAGCCTCATATTTCTTTGCCAAGCAAGGCATAATTGAAACACAGACTATTTTTTTTGGGTCAACATCGAGCTTCTGTGCCAAATAAGACTTTGCCAAAGCTCCGAACATTTCTTGCGGCGATTTGCATGATGACGGATGGTCAAGCAGATCCGGATATTGATGCTCACAAAACTTAATCCATGAAGGACAGCAGCTGCATATGAGTGGTAGTTTCCCACCCTCTTTCACACGGCTCATGAGTTCCGTGCTTTCTTCCATAATTGTTACATCGGCAGCAAAGTTTGTATCCAAAACCTTATCAAATCCCAGTCTTCTGAGTGCCGCAACCATTTTTCCTGTCGAGCTTATTCCGGCAGGGTAACCAAATAGCTCACCCAATGCAGCACGAACGGCAGGTGCAACCTGCACAACTACATATTTGTCCGGATCGGCAAGCACTTCCCAAATTGCTCTGGTATTCGAAAATCCAGTGAGCGCACCGGTAGGACAAACAGCGACACATTGCCCACAAAAAGTGCATTCGGTCTCAATGAGCGGCTTGTTGAAAGCCGTCGCAACTGTCGTGCTGAAGCCTCTTCCGACGCCGGATAACACCCCAACCGACTGAACATTTGCGCAAACAGCCTCACAGCGTCTGCAAAGAATGCATTTGTTTGAGTCTTTAACGACGGTCTTGCTGGACATGTCCATCTCAAACTCTGTCGTTTCGCCCTCATAATGAATTGTTTTGATTCCCAGCTCCATTGCAAATCTTTGTAAGTCACAATTCAGATTTTTTACACAAAGCAGACAATCGGACGGATGATCTGACAACAACAGTTCAACCACTGTCCTACGTGCATTAAGGGCGTTCATCGAATTGGTTTTGATTGTCATACCCTCATAAACAAATGTGGCACAGGCGGGAACAAGCTTTCCATTTCTGCCGTCGTCCTGCTCCACCATGCATACACGACACGCCGCAGGTCTGTTCAGCACCTCAAGGTCATGCATGTTGAGGTAGCATAAATGCGGTATTTTTATGCCAGCTTGCTTTGCAGCATCTAAAACACTATCACCTTTATTCGCTGCAATCTTAATATCATTTATTGTAATGTTTACTTTTGTTGTTTCGGTTTTTTCCATAGTTTCTGCTACCCCCCTTATCTTCTGATTATCGCATCAAAATTACAGCGATCCATACATGCACCGCACTTGATGCATTTGTCCTGATCGATTACATGCAGCGCTTTTCTCTCACCGCTGATACAGTCAACGGGGCAAACTTTAACGCATACTGTACATCCGATGCATTTATCCTCCAAAATGCTGTAACGAGCCATATGTGCACAGGCGCCGGAAGGACATATCTTGTCTCTTACATGAGCAATATATTCGTCTTTGAAGTATTTGAGTGTGGACATTACAGGATTCGGCGCACTTTGTCCGAGTCCGCAGAGTGATGTAGACATAACGACATTACTCAAACTCTCAAGCTCTTTCAGGTCATCTTCGGTTCCGAGTCCAGTCGTTATCTTTTCAAGTATTTCAAGAAGACGTTTCGTTCCCACACGGCAAGGGGTGCATTTCCCGCAAGACTCGTCAACTATAAAGTCCATGTAAAACTTTGCAACATTGACCATGCAATCATCTTCGTCCAAAACAATCATACCGCCTGAGCCCATCATAGAACCTACAGAATCAAGTGATTCAAAATCGACCGGGATATCCAGCAAATCTTCAGGAATGCAGCCACCAGACGGCCCACCTGTCTGAACGGCTTTTATTTTCTTGCCGCCTTTAATTCCGCCGCCGATATCTTCAATGACTTTTCTCAGCGAAATACCCATAGGCACTTCAACCAGTCCTACATTGTTGATTTTACCAGCAAGGGCGAATATTTTCGTTCCCGGTGATGACTGGGTGCCTATGCTCTTAAACCATTCGGCTCCCTTTAGTATTATCGGTGGCACACATGCAAATGTCTCAACATTATTAAGGGATGTCGGCTTATACCAAAGCCCTTTATCTGCCGTACGCGGGGGCTTGTTGCGCGGCTCTCCCCGTTCTCCCTGTGCTGAATTTAAAAGTGCCGTCGATTCTCCGCAAACAAATGCGCCTGCTCCAAGTGTCAGCGAGATTTTGAATGAAAAATCACTTCCAAGGATATTTTCGCCCAGCAATCCCATTTCTTCAGCCTGCTTGATGGAGTACTCCAGTCGTTTTACTTCCTTTGGATATTCAGCTCTTATATAGATGACGCCCTCATCAGCTCCTATTGCACGACCACAGATTGCCATCGCTTCCAAAACACTGTGTGGGTCACCAAAAAGAATCGCCCTATCCATGAATGCGCCTGGATCGCCCTCGTCTGCATTGCAGATAACATATTTCTTTTCCCCGGGTGAACGCATGGTATGCTGCCACTTTGTACCGGCAGGAAAACCTCCGCCACCGCGGCCTCTGAGGTTGCTGTCTTTTACGAGTGTGCAAATTTCATCAGACGCCATATCAAAAATCGCCTTGCTCAGCGCCTGGTAACCGTCTTGTGCAATATATTCCTCAATACGGGCGGCATCGATGAGCCCACAGTTTCTGAGTGCAATCCGAACTTGGTCTTTATAGAATGGTATCTCGTTTTGTTTCGATATCAGTTTTTCATTTCGTGGGTCTTTGAAAAATAATCTTTCAACATATTTCCCACCTTGCAGGTGAGATGTCACTATTTCCTCTGCATCTTTTGCACTCACGCGCATATATGACACATCATCCGGCATAACTTTAACGCATGGCCCCGGTTCACAGAATCCAAAGCAGCCGGTTTTGACAATATCGACTTCATTTTCAAGACCTTTGTTTTTCACTTCGCTTACAAGTGCATCGTAAATAGCACTACCCTCTGCTGCCAGGCAACCGGTATCTGAGCATACCAAAACATGTTTTTTTACAGTTCCAACCGGCTCAGCATCCGACACAACGGGGGTTTCTGTGGTGTTTCTGAGTAAAATCTCGGCAGCATATTTATTTTTTAATTCCACTAACTGCGAGGCTGATTTAATCTTGCTCACCGTCCGTCACCCTCCTTATACTCGTCAATTATTCTTGAGACATCTTTGAGCGTGACTTTTCCGTGCATCTTTTCATTGATCACTACGACAGGTGCAAGCCCGCAAGCTCCGACGCAACGCAGAGCATACAGTGAAAACTGCCGGTCGGGAGTCGTTTGTCCGGCTTTTATCCCGAGCTGTTTTTCAAATTCTTCCAAAATCTTGTCTGCACCGACGACAAAACATGCTGTGCCCATACAAACATTAATAACATATTTTCCTTTGGGTATCATGCTGAAATATGAGTAAAAAGAAACCACGCCATACACCTTTGCCGGAGGTAGCGATAGACGTCGCGCAATGTGCGATTGAACCTCCTCAGGCAAGTATCCCAAAATCTCCTGAGCTTTGTGTAAGATTGCTATAAGTTTCCCTTCTAAACTTCCTTGCTGCTCCAATTTATCAATAAAAACGTCAATTTCTGATAATTGAACGCAGTCTTGACCGCATTTGTTTTTTTCTGCCACAATAAAACCCCTTCTTAAAAATTTTTAACCTGACTCGTTCGCTTCACTGTTTCGCTTTACTATCTCGTCGATACTATAGTGCCTGAGATCTTTTACTAATCTTTCCTGAATGCGTGAAAGCTCTCTATGGACTGCACATGGCTGATCTTCACTATCTCTAATGCAATCTTTATCATCCCTGAGACATTCATTTATAAACAGGTACTCATCAATTGTTGATACTACATCATAAATGGTTATAGCGTCAAGAGGTTTAACAAGCCAATATCCACCATCTCTCCCTCTGCTGCTCATAATCCATCCGGCTCTCTCCAGTTTTTTTAGGATTTTGTAGGCAAACTGACTCGGAATCGTTTCAGCTTTGCAGATTTCCTCCGCTGTCGCTTTCTCACCTCCGGCAAGTGCCCGTATAATTCTTAGCCCATAGTCGCATTCTCTTGTCAGGAACATATTTACTCCACCTTTCAAAAAGAATTTAATATGTTTGATAACCAATGTCAAGTCATTCATCGTCTATTTTGGATTAATTTTATATAATGTTTTCAAAAATTTACCAAATGGCCATCATCACAGTCGCCCACTGGCAGCTGTGATGATGACCGCATTGATTACCTTTTTGGTACAATTATTATTCTTTCTGCCGGATTAGTCAATCCGCCTAATCTGTCGATTTGAAAAGGTGTCGCATCAAGCGATTGATAAAGATAATTATAACAATAATCAGTATAATTACGGAAATAATTAGGAAAATATTCAACACACCGGTTATTGTTTGAATTATCGGAAAAATTTGTAGCAAAAATAACGTTTGAAGTCCAGAAATCGGAGCTTGTATCAAATCATTCCACATTGTCTCTCCCCCTCTACGTAAAGTAAAATACGTACGAATTATAATATACAATGCAATGCCTGCCTTTGTCAATTTGTAACAAGCATTTTCCGCGCATAATTCCTTTTTTCACCCTGCTTTTCTGGTCACGTCGGTGGCATGATAACGCTTTGTGGGGATGGCGGTTTTCAGACAAAACAAAAACCACCTATCGACAAAAATCTTTTCATCAGATAGATGGTATTTGTTTTGGAGGCGACACCCGGATTTGAACCGGGGGATCATGGTTTTGCAAACCAGTGCCTTACCGCTTGGCTATGTCGCCACGTCGGAACAAACTACATTCCGCTACGTTCGCCTTGCGGCGAACATTCGCTACATTTCGTTGCTCCTCCTTTTCGACACAAACCCGCTTCGCTGGGCTTTGCGTCGAGTAACGAGGGTTAGGTAACAAACTACATTCCGCTACGTTCGCCTTGCGGCGAACATTCGCTACATTTCGTTGCTCCTCCTTTTCGACACAAACCCGCTTCGCTGGGCTTTGCGTCAAGTAACGAGGGTTAGGTAACAATCTACATTTTACTACGTCCGCCTTACGGCGGACATTTGCTCCACAGTGGAGGTAGAGGGTTTGCTTTTCAACAACTTCTGCATGAATCTAGATTCTTCTTTTTTGGAGCGGGCGAAGGGGCTCGAACCCTCTACCTCCACCTTGGCAAGGTGGCGCTCTACCAGATGAGCTACGCCCGCACGATTACAAATCATGCTTATTTTTTCCGCCTCTCCAACACGAACCCATGTGGGCTTCGTGTCGGTTGGCGCTTGGTGCCTCCGGTCGGAATCGAACCAACGACACGTGGATTTTCAGTCCACTGCTCTACCGACTGAGCTACAGAGGCATCTTTTCGGGCACCTTGCGATGCCCGATGGCGACCCAGAACGGACTCGAACCGTCGGCCTCCAGCGTGACAGGCTGGCGTTCTAACCAACTGAACTACTGGGCCTCGTCGGAGCAAACTACATTCCGCTACGTTCGCCTTGCGGCGAACATTCGCTGCATTTCGTTGCTCCTCCTCTTCGACACAAACCCGCTACGCTGGGCTTTGCGTCGAGTAACGAGGGATGATTAGCAAACTACATTCCGCTACGTTCGCCTTGCGGCGAACATTCGCTGCATTTCGTTGCTCCTCCTCTTCGACACAAACCCGCTACGCTGGGCTTTGCGTCGAGTAACGAGGGATGCGTTTGGTGGGAACAACTGGGCTTGAACCAGTGACCCCATGCTTGTAAGGCATGTGCTCTCCCAGCTGAGCTATGCTCCCGAACCATTGCGCTCAGCCATTATACTAAAACAAATTTCCATTGTCAATAAGAAAAATTTAAAATCTAAACATTTCTGGAAAAAGGTTACGGCACAGTAATCCTGCTGAAAAGAGATATTGTGAAAATGGTCTGGTTATTTCCTAAAGCTGGCAAGCGTTCGGCACTCGTCCACTAAACAAGCTCGTCCGGCTCAAACAAATACTTGGCATCACAAAACTGGCAACACACCTCTATCGGCTCCCCTTTTTGCTTCATATCTTCGATCTCACTTTTATCGAGCGACAAAACCGCAGCCAAAAAACGCTCTCGGCTGCAAGTGCATTTGTATGAAACCTCTTGTATTTCAAGAATCTTCGGAAAAAATCCAGACATGACTGATTCCATAAGCGCTTGCGCTCCACCCTGTTTTAGAACATCAGTCACAGCACCGGTCTGCGCAACATTTCTTTCAACATCATCAATCACATGCTCTGGTGCACCGGGTAATAGCTGAACGATATAACCGCCTGCAGCAAGCACGGTTCTATCTCTGTCAACAAGCACACCAAAGGCACAAGCCGTCGGCACTTGCTCACTTGCAGCAAAATATGCTGCAAAATCTTCCGCTATCTCACCGCTCACAAGAGCAGTTGCACCGGTATATGGTTCCTTTTCTCCAAAATCCCGAATAACTGACAACATTCCGTCTTTACCGACAACACCGCCGACATCCAGCTTTCCATCATCCCTTTTGGGAACATCTGCCAAAGGATTTGCAACATATCCGCGTACATTACCCTCATCATCTGAGACAACTATTATGCTGCCTGCCGGCCCCCCACCGTCTATTCTGACAGTGAGTGAGGCTCCCGGTTTTTTCAAGGAGCTTCCGATTATTGAGGATGCCGCCAACGTCCTACCCAGTGCAGCTGTCACAACCGGCGTTGTGTTATGAATGTTTCGTGCACAGTCTGCCAACTCCTTTGAGTCAATAACGGATATCGAAACAAACCCGTCAGCGGAAATTGCTTTTATTATTTGATTCATATTCTATTTGCCCGAACTTTCAATTGATATTATTTTCTTTGGTGCATTGCTCACTCAAACGCTCAAATGCTACCCTATAACCGTCTTTTCCGTAATGAAGACTTCTGTTTACTCTGCTGATTGTTGCGCTTGACGCTCCGGTCTTTTCTAAAATGGTGTTGTATACATGACCCTCATCGAGCATACGCGCAACCTGAAATCGTTGCTCAATGGCACGAAGCTCGGTTATGGAACACAGGTCATCAAAGAACCTGACGCATTCATCCACAGACTTCAAGGACAGTATCGCTTCGTACATTTCGGTCAACGTTTCTCTATTAGTACCTTTAGCACCTCTGCTCATAGTATTCCTCCGTCATATCGCTATTTTCGTTTTATATGATGCCAGCGAAAAAGTTTCTATCGAGAAAAGTGAGTGCAGAAAACGAGTTGTATGTATCGTAGTCAAATGGTTTTTCCATTTCTAACGCTTCGCTTATGTCATGGTCGATGACCGTATCTCCCGACATGGCTACCAGTCTGCCACTTTGACCTTCAGCCAATAGCATAACAGCCCTATACCCCATGCATGTTGCGGTCACACGATCCCTAATCTGCGGAGGCCCACCTCTTTGAACATGCCCTAGGGCAGTAAAACGAGTCTCTATTCCAAGCTTTTCTTGAATTTTGGTTGCCACAGACTGTCCTTGCTCAGCCCCTTCGGCAACAATAACAGTGAAGTTGTTTCTTCCAGTCAGACGCGCTGTTCGAATCCGCTCAACCACATCTCGTTCAAAATCATATGTGACTTCGGGTACCATGATTATCGTTGCACCAGTAGCCACGCCAACATTCAAAGCTAAGTGGCCTGCCTTGCGTCCCATGACTTCAACCACTGAACATCGCTCATGCGACTGCATTGTATCATTGAGCCTGTCAACAGCTTCAACGGCTGTATTGCACGCCGTATCAAATCCTATCGTATACGATGTACAACCTATATCATTGTCTATTGTACAAGGGATGCCTGCAACCTTTACATCGCCAAGCTCAGAAAGCGCATGAGCTCCGCGGAATGTCCCATCTCCGCCTATTGTTATCAGACCGTCTATTCCAAGATATTTACAGTTTTCAGAAGCCCTCAAAACACCTTCGGATGTCTGAAACTCCTTTGACCTGGCCGTATAGAGCATTGTTCCTCCGCGCCCGGTAATCCCTCTGACAATCTTCTCATCGAGCGGAATGATATCTCCGCGTATCAGACCCGCATAACCATGACGCACCCCAAAACAATCTATTCCCAAACACTGCAACGTCCGAACCGCGCCTCTTATGGCCGCATTCATTCCAGGCGCATCGCCTCCAGAAGTCAGAATCCCAACCCTGTTTACTGCATAACCGGTGCTCATGTTAATGATAACTCCTTTCGTTGTCACCCCAGCAAACGCTGATTAATATTTACCTAAAAACACTGATACTTTCGTCAAATAACTCGTACCTACTAAACGCGGCATAATCAGGTGCCAGCCTTTCATATTCGTCATCAAGCGCAGCCATAATATTATCAGGCCCCAACGTTGGATTTTGAGCGGAAATCTTTGCTCTGAAAGTTATTTTTTCACCCCCGTGAAATTCTACATCACGGATATGCGGTGAAATATCTATATCTGACATCCCTCTTTTTGTTTTTTTCGATATCAAAATGTTTTGGCATGAGTACCGCTGCATTAATTTTTGTGCCAAATCGTCCGGCATTGCTTTATCATAATATAATACACCGGTTATTTCAAGCCAGCTTATATCACTGAATTTTCGCAATGGGGTGTACGATTCGGTAATTACCAAGCCTTCCGGTAAAAGGCCGGACAGTCTTTCAGGCAAGTCCACCACCTTAGAATCTGTCGCCAAACCTATGTCCATCAATTCACAATCGCTTTCAAGACCCACGGAAAGCGGCATCGCAACAGAAATATATGGATGAGGGTTGAAGCCCTCAGAGTATTTTAGCGCCACACCGGCTCTGGTCAACGCACGCCTCATCGTGGCCATCAAGTCAAGATGAGAGATGTATTTTGCTTTACCGGTTTTTGAGTATCTTAACCTCAGCTTATTCACCATTTTTATCCTCTGCCCTTTGCATTAATTCACAAGCCCCACAATTTGTGCAGCCTTCAAGGCAATCAGTGGTTTTCGTTCCTTGCCGTGATGCCAGACGTTCATTTTTAAAATAATCCGTGCCTATTCCGGTCGAAACAATACTCCATGGCAACACTTCATGATCATTGCGCTCCCTGAGTGCATAAAACGCCGGGTCGATGCCACAGCTCGCAAATGCATCAGTCCAATGGTTAAGCGCAAAGCACTCGCTCCACGAGTCCAGCCGGGCACCACTTTTCCAGGCAGCCTCCAAAGCACAGCCTAAGCGCCTATCTCCACGAGCCAAAACGGCTTCAACAAATCCTTGTTCCGGCGAATGCCAGTTATATGTTATCGCTTTTGACTTCATAGAGGCTTTGAGCAATTGGACACGCCTCAGATACTCATCTATGCTAATCTGAGCTTCCCATTGAAATGGCGTATGTGGCTTAGGCACAAAGCAGGATGTGCTGACCGTGATTCTGGCTCCTCGGTTTTTATTTTTTGCGTATTGCTTCCATGTATAAAAAACTGCGTGTGCCAACTCTGCAATTCCTATAATATCTTCATCAGTTTCAGTAGGCAGCCCGAGCATGAAGTAGAGTTTGATGCTATTCCATCCACCTTCAAATGCAACGCGGCATGTTTTAAGCAAATCTTCTTGCGTCAGGTTCTTATTTATTACATCACGCAGACGCTGACTCCCTGCCTCCGGAGCGAAAGTCAATCCGGATTTGCGTACTTTTTGCACCTGCTCCATTAATTCGACACTGAAATTATCCGCCCTCAAAGATGGAAGCGAAAGGTTTATTTTCCTTGGCTCACACCAGGAAATAAGACCATCGCAAAGCTTAGAAAGATTGGCATAATCACTTGTACTTAGCGAGAGTAACGCCAACTCATCATATCCGGAACGCTCAAGCGCCTCGATTCCTTGCGAAACTAATGTTTCACAACTCCGCGAACGTACCGGCCTGTTTGTGTGACCTGCCTGACAAAACCTGCATCCGCGAATGCAGCCGCGAAACAGTTCTAAAACGGCTCTGTCGTGCACAAGTCCCATTGACGGAACTATTGTATCCGCAGGATAATAGGAGCTGTCTAGGTCTGATACTATGCGCTTTATTACAGGAAACGGCGCATCATTTTTCGGCAAAACTTCATTAATAGTACCGTCGTCATTGTATGTAATGTCGTACTGTGACGGAATATAAACGCCCTTTATCTTTGATGCAGCTTTTAGCAGCTCTTCCCTGCTACTATCAGCACATTTCTTGTTTTCTTTCACAAGCGCAATGATTTCGCCAATTACTTCCTCACCATCACCAACTACAAAAAGGTCGATAAAGTCAGAAAGCGGCTCAGGATTATAGCAACATGAACCACCCGCTATAATCAGCGGAGCCGTATTGTCCCTGTCTGCCGCACGGATATTGACCCCTGAAAGGTCGAGCATGTTTAAAACATTTGTATAGGACAACTCGTATCCTACAGAAAATGAAATTATATCAAAATCGCTGATTGGGTCGCCGCTTTCAAGCCCATATAAAGTGAGCCCAGCACTACGCATCTCGGCTTCCATGTCCTGCCATGGCGCAAAAACACGTTCGCACCATACCCGATCAAACCCATTGATGATTCCATACATGATTCTCAAACCAAGGTTTGACATGCCGATTTCATAGGTATCGGGGAAGCAATAGGCAACCCTGATATCTACTACACTCTTGTCTTTAATAATTTGCTTATATTCCCCGCCGGTATACCGTGCAGGCTTTTGAACTTTTTTGAGTATGCGTTGAAACTTATTGTCCATTATTTACCTACACGCAATATAGCTTCTGTGACCAGGCGTTTAAACTGTGGGGCTGCTTTATCAGCCATTTCCTGGACTTCTTCGTGCGTAAGCGGTGTTTTTGATATTCCGGCAGCCATATTTGACACACAGGAAATTCCGCATACTTTTATGCCCATTTGATTTGCGGCAACCGCCTCACAAGCTGTGCTCATGCCCACAACATCCGCACCGATTGTACCATAAGCCCTTATCTCAGCAGGAGTTTCAAAGTTCGGGCCCGAAGTTTGGAGATAAACACCTTCGTGCAGCAATATATCAAGGCTGCTTGCAGCAGCTTTTATCTGCTCGTTCAGCGATTGTTTATAAATCTCGCTCATATCGGGGAATCTTGTGCCCAGTTGTTCGATGTTTTTGCCTATAAGAGGTGATGGCACTCCGTAGAGGATATGATCGGAAATAAGCATGAAATCTCCGACATTAAATGATTTGTTGATAGAGCCAACCGCATTGGTCAGCATTAAAACTTCAGCACCCATCAAGCCCATGAGCCGAATAGGTAGCACAACATCACTTATATTGTAGCCCTCATAATAGTGTACGCGCCCTTGCATGACGACCACAGGCACATCGCCGACATGGCCAAACACAAAACGCCCATGATGCCCCGGAACAGTGCTGACCGGAAATCCTTCAATATCTTTATAATCCAGCGTGGCTTCAATGTCTATCTCCTCTGCATAACCTCCGAGACCCGAACCCAGAACCAATGCCACTTTGGGGATTAGGTTTGTTTTTGATTTGACTTGCTTTAGACAGCTTTCGAGTTTTGCGTAAATATCATTCATACTTAATGTTTCCTCCCATCATTAAAAGGTCTTTAAGTAAATATAATAACACAGATGCAGCCCTAAATCAATGAATTCTGCCCTGCCGAAACTTGACATAACCCGCTGTGGCGGTTAGAATGTGAAAAGCTCAACGAGCACTTTATCCGGCACTTCATTTTTGAAATGCCGCTTAAAACATGGATGATACTACTTTGATACCCTATTCTGGTATCCTCTTACAAAACAAACTTGGGGCGATTAAATGCAACGTAACAACAATATATTCGGAACGTTATCATCACGCATAAAACAACTTGTAAGTTCGAAACTTTTCAGGCGCTTTATGCCACTGGTTCTTGTCACAGTACTTGCAGTAGCTTCCTTTTCAACATGCCTGTCTGGGCAGACTGAACCGGAGCCTGAACCCGAACCAGAGCCTATTGTCATTGAGCCAGAACCGGAGCCGGAGCCAGAGCCAGAACCAGCTTTCACCATTGGTTTCTATCCCGAACCGATAGGCCCAGAGCCGCCGGAGCCAGAACCAGAATGTACTGGTCCATGGAATCCGCTCACAGGCATGGTGACGGAAGAAGACATCAGCAGAAACAGGCCTATAGCCGTCGTTATTGATAATCTTCGTGCAGCATTGCCGCAGCGCGGCATGTCGCAGGCCGATATTATCTATGAAGTATTGGTAGAGGGCGGTATCACACGCTTGGTGGCGGTTTTCCAAGATGTATCCGAACTGGGACACATCGGCTCGGTGCGCAGCGCCAGGCTTTATACCGTCGATATCTCGCAAAGCCATGATGCAATATTTGTTTTTTCCGGCGGCAGCCCACAAGCCAATGCGGCAATCCGCAGCAGAAGCATCACCCATCTTGTTGACGGTGGTGGCCGAGCTGCCCAAGTATTCTTCAGAGACCGCGTCAGACGCGCTCCGCATAATCTCAATACATCCGGTGAGCTGATTACGCGTCATCTGCCGTATTTAGATTTAAGATTGGAGCATGACGAGGAGTTTGAACATGCCTTGAGCTTTACTGATGATGCCGCGCCGCAAGACGGTCAGCCGGCAACAAACTTCACCGTAATGTTCGGCCCTAACTCCAAAACCACTTCTTTCAATTTCAATGAGGAAAGCGGGCTCTATTATGTCAGCCAATATGGCAGCGCAAATGTAGACGGTGATAACAATAGCCAACAGCTTGGCGTCACAAATGTTTTGATACTCAGGATGGCTACAGCAGGCATTCCCGGCGATACCGCAGGTAGGCTTGCAATAACCACAACAGGTTCAGGTTCAGGTTATTTTGTAAATGGTGGATATGCTATTCCAATCAACTGGTCCAGAGATAGTCTTACATCGCAGTTTGTATACACTTTGGAGGATGGAACAGATCTTGAGCTCGGACGTGGCAGGACTTATATCTGCATCATCCGCAGCACCATGAATGTAGAGTTTTAGGTGTAATGCATGATGTCTCAGCAATATTTTGAATATGGAGCAGCGGAGCTTGCACATCTCCGCAAGAAGGACAAAAAGCTGGGTGCAGCTATTGACCGCATTGGCATAATCAAACGCAGGGTAAATTCAAATTTGTTTTCTGCTCTTGTTGAAAGCGTCATCGGCCAACAGATTTCCAATAAAGCAGCGGCTACCGTTTGCGGCAGACTTGATGCGCTATGTGCAATGGATGCCAACCGACTTCACGCCCTATCATGTGAGGAAATTCAAGCCTGTGGGATGTCCATGCGAAAAGCTTCATACATCAAAAACATAGCAGAAATTTCTATCAGCAAAGCAATAGATTTCGATGAACTGCAAAAAAAGAGTGATGAGGAAATTATCACCACGCTTACAGCTATTAATGGCATTGGAGTTTGGACTGCAGAAATGTTGTTGATTTTTTCGTTGATGCGCCCCAATGTGGTTAGTTATGGAGATTTGGCAATTCGCAGAGGTATGATGCAATTGTACGGTTTGAAGGAATTGTCAAAAGAGCAGTTTGCGCGATATGCGAAACGCTACTCGCCTTATGGGTCGGTAGCTTCTTTGTATTTGTGGGAAATATCCCACTAACTAAAATGACTTCGGAGTGGCCCGTTCCGAGCAAAACAGAAAATCATTAGTCAGACCCCAACATACCAGACTCACAGGGTGTTGCTGATGGTTTTGCTGTCGAGGGAATTCCTGACATTTGACTTTATTCCCCTCCTTGGAGGGGTGGCAGGCGAAGCCTGACGGGGTGGTCTGTGGGGGCGAGATAAAAGAGCACCACCCCGCCACTTCGTGGCACCCCTCCTTGGAGGGGAATCTTCACAGGAAGCTTAGAGCATCCCTGAA
>WQUY01000045.1 GCA_009781855.1 Oscillospiraceae bacterium
GTCTTTGGGGGCGAGATAAAAGAGCACCACCCCGCCACTTCGTGGCACCCCTCCAAGGAGGGGAATCTTCACAGGAAGCTTAGAGCATCCCTGAAAATCATCAGCAACACCCCCACACCCCAGACGGCAGACCGCCAAGGGTATAATCGAGCCCCATAGCCTGACAAAGCAAAAAGCCCCACAGTGGGACTTCTTACTTTATAATCCTTTCGCTTAGCTCGCTTCTAGCTCATCAAGCTCTGCCACACTGCCCAAAACTCTTATCGGCACCGTGTACACATCCGGCAAACTCTCGCCTCTAAGCACGGCTGCAGCCGCTTGAACCGCATAGTAGCCTTGCATAAATGGGTCGGTTGAACAGGTGATGGCCAGTCTGCCATCACGGAGCGCTTGCCTGCCATCGCCAGTGGCATCAATACCAGCCACCATTATTTGCCCGGTCAAACCCGCAGCATCTATGGCCTCAAGGGCACCGAGCGCCATCTCATCATTAGCCGCCCAAAGTGCAGTGACATTCGGATGCGCTTGAAGCAGATTTTGCGTGACATCCATCGCTATGGCACGATTAAAATCGGCGCTTTGCTGCGCAACAATGTTAATATTCGGGAAGCTCGTTAATGCCTCACGCGCACCGTCTAGGCGGTCGATTGCAGTCTGTGCACCGGGTACACCTTCAAGCAGAATAATTTCACCTTCCTCACCCATCATATCAGCCAGCCTTGCCGCAGTTCCGTATCCGGCATCAAAGTTTTCAGCCACCACAAAAGTATGCCATAAAATATCGCCGCCAATCCGTGTGTTGAGGGCCACAATCGGAATGCCTGCATCATAAACTCTGCGCACCGCAGGAACTATGCCATAGGTGTCAGTGGGGCACATAATGAGTAGGTCAACTTGATTTATGATTGCTTGATCAGCCATCATGCTTTGTTCCTCATTGCTTTCGTTAACCAGCGGAGCCAGAACCGTTAGGTTTATGCCATAGTACTCAGCAGCGGCATTTGCACCATCTCTGACGGAAAGCCAGAATGGGTTGACAAAATTCTTCAGGATCATTGTTACATCAGCACCTTCAGGCCCTGCCGGTGCAGAAGGTGTTGCACCTCCACCACTGCCGTTGTCGCAAGCGGCAAGGAGCATCGACATGACCAAAACACATGCCAATATGACCAAAATTTTCTTCTTCATTTTACATCCTCACTTTCTGGTTATATTTTAAATTTTAATTGCTTACTTTTGCTGCATTTTTTTGTAGAGCCGATGAGTCGGAAGCAGAAATCCTCTGCGCAAGCGACTCCAGCGCAATAGAAATTAAGATGATAAGCCCTATAACCGCTTGCGCCCAATTGGTGTGCACGCCCATAATGTTCATGCCATTGCGTATAAACACTATGATCAAAGCGCCTACGACAGTTTTTGCTACAGACCCTTTGCCTCCACCGAAACTGGTTCCGCCAACAAGCGCGGCAGCTATTGAGTCGAGCGTAAAATTGCCACTTATTCCTGGGTCTGCCGCATTGAGCCGAGCCATATACAACAGTCCGGTAGTCGCGGCCAAAATACCATTGATAATATAAACTACCGTCACCGTGTTATTTGAGTTGAGTCCTGAGAGGGTCGTGGCGTTGAAATTGAATCCGCAGGCGTACATTCTCCGACCAAACAACGCTTTGCTGGTCAAAAAATACAGAATCACAAAAATCGCCGCCGTAACAATCGCTATGTTGGGTATTCCAAACAAAAGTGTGCCGTTTGTTATTTGTCTGAACACTTCGGGAAACCCAACTACGAAAACACCTCCCGAATAAACAAACGCGAGTCCCAGCGCAACATTTCCGATTCCGAAAGTGGCTATAAAAGGCGCAACGCCAACGCGGGTTATGATTAGTCCGTTTATCAGCCCAAAAAGCGCACCGACCACAAGTGCGATAACCACACCCATCAAAATATTTCCACCTCTAATAAATTCGGCGCTGAGCATACTGCAAAGAACCAGAACCGAGCCCATGCTCGTGTCTATGCCTTTTGTGATGATTGCCAGCGTCATGCCAAACCCCATCAGCATGGTAAGTGGGGCTTGCTGAAACATGACTATAGAAAAATTGCTTACAGTCAGAAATGTCCCCGGAGGACTCAGACTCGCCAATGCTGCAATGATCAGCAGAAGCAGCATCAGACGGGAAAAACGATCAACAAAAGATTTTAAGCTAATCATTGAACGTAGCGCCTCCTCAAATCGTTTCTCTTGTTCCGCTTATCGTACAGCACATCAATCACGATAATAAGGACAACAACAAATCCTATAATAAACTGCTGCCATGTGGCGGCAACGCCCAAAAGATTGAGTCCGCTGGCAATCACCCTGAGCATAAGTGCACCCAAAACTGTACCGAATAAGGAACCTTTTCCGCCATCAAACGTGGCTCCGCCGATGATGACCGCCGCTATTGCCTCAAACGAATAGGCCACACCCGCAACAGGGCTGGCGGCGCTCCCCATCGTGGCCAGTATAATCCCGGCCATAGCCGCAAACATGCCGCTGATCATATATACATAAATGCGATTGCGTATAACCGGGATTCCACTCAGTATCGAATTTTGCTCTGAGCCACCAATCGCATATATTTTGTGCCCGAACTTGGTTTTACTCAAAATAAGCTGCATGATTGCAACCATCAATATCGCAAGCCATACCATGACAAAAATGGTGCCTATTCTTCCATTGCCTATCCACGCAAAAGTGGCATTGCTCACTGGAATCGTTCGTCCGTCGGCTACAACAAGCGCAAGACCGGCACAAATACCCATAGTTCCAAACGTGACTATCCAGAAATCAAATTTAAACTTTGCAATTAAAGTACCATTGATGAGTCCTACCAAAACCCCTACCAAGATTGCTCCGACTATGGCTACAAAAACAGGGAATCCCTCTCTAATCAGGACTGCGGAAATCACCCCAGAAAAAGACATGACTGCACCAACCGAAAGATCAACTTGCGAAACAAGGATGGCAAAAGTCATGCCTATGGCCGCAATAACAAGTACGGCAGTATTACGCATGAGAAACATCATATTTGGCATAGAAAAGAAACTCCCCGGACGCAACACACCAAACAGAATAAACAGTGCCAGCACACCCCAGAAGATACCGGGTATTGTGAAGCGCTGAAAAATTTTTGGTTTTTGCAGTTTAGACGCTTTGAACATGCTTCGTCTCCCCTCCAACTGCGTATTTGATTATGGTCTCCTGATCAAGCTCAGCTCTGTCGAGTTCTTTTGCAATCTCGCCTTCTCGCATAACATATACTCTATCGCTGAGCCCTATCACCTCGTTTAATTCGGAGGATATCATCAAAATCCCACAGCCCTCTTTTGCCAAGGTATTGAGAATTTGATAGATTTCTGCTTTCGCACCCACGTCAATTCCACGGGTCGGTTCATCAAAGATAAACAGCTTGCCTTTGGATGCCAACCACTTTGTTACGACCACTTTTTGTTGGTTGCCACCCGAAAGTTCAAACACCAGTTTCTCTACATTTGGAGAAACAATGCGTAACTCCTCACGGTAATGCGATGCCAGCACCCGCTCCTTACGGGTATTCAAAATTCGTTTAGGAAACACTTTGCTGAGACTCGCCATTACCGCATTGGAACGAATGGGCATCATAAGATGAAGCCCTTCCGCTTTCCTGTCCTCCGGTAGAAAAGCAATCCCGCGCTTCACGCTCCGCTTAGGTATTGTGCTCGTGACCTTTTGCCCATTCATGTGATAGATGCCTTCAATGATTGGATCATATCCAAAAATCGCCTTTGCGAGTTCCGTGCGCCCAGCGCCAATTAGTCCGGATAAGCAAACTATCTCACCCGCCCGCACAGATATATTTACATTACGAAAGCGCAACCCCGTCAAGTTTTCTGTGCGCAGTATCTCATCACCCGGAGTGTTGTAGTCCCTTTCGTACATCTTTTCGATTGTGCGCCCAACCATTTTTCTTATAACATCGTCCATATCCAAATCTGCTGCACTTATCGTATCAACGTGACGACCATCACGCAAAATAGAGACTCTGTCGCCCACCCGCTTTATTTCATCCATACGATGAGAAATATAGATTATCGCAATATCTTGCCTCTTTAGCCTTTCGATAATCTCAAACAATTTATCTATTTCTTTGTTTGTCAAGGAGGATGTTGGCTCGTCCATTATCAGCAGTTTAAGGTTTGTTGAAAGCGACTTGCTTACTTCTACCATTTGCTGTTGGGCAATACTCAGGTTTTTAACCAATGTGCCTGGGTCTAAGTCAAGGCCAATTCCCGTGAGCAGTGTCCGGGAATCTTCCATCATTTTCTTTTTATCAACAACTCCTGGCAGCCCTTTTTTGATTGGCTCCCTGCCCACAAAGATATTTTGGGCTATGCTGCGCTCAGAAAGCAGGTTCAGCTCCTGATGGATTATGTTGATACCCGCTTCTTGAGCGCCTTTGACACCCTTGAACAAACGGGCAACGCCGTCATAAATCATCTCACCCTCATCGCGCTCTAAAATTCCGGAAATGATTTTTACAAGTGTGGATTTTCCTGCACCGTTTTCTCCCATAAGCACATGCACTTCACCCGGATAGACATCAAAATTCACGCTATCTACGGCCAGTGTGCCCGGAAATCGTTTTGAAATATTCTTCATTTCAAGCAGCGGTGCTCGACCTCCCATTTCTTGTCCCCCTACAAAAAAGTGCTCTTTCGACTATATCTTTAGTTAACATTTTCACAGTTTAACACTAAGTTTTCCGAATGTAAATTGGTCACAACCAACAAAAGCCTAATCCAAAAATTGTTTGTTTTGCATAGAAAATATGCATTTATTCATAAACAATTCTTAATTAATTCGTCCCTGCATTGTCCCTAAATTTCTATATTTTGCAACACTTTAAGCAGCCCTTGTGCCTGCGCCATTGCACAAGCATCTTGATTTTATCTATAGATTTTTTTATTGCATTTATAAGCTATTATTTTGTTTTGTTTTATGATACAATGTGCCATCACTTACTTCATGAAGGGAGAAATCGTATATGATCAAACGTACTTTAGAAGAGCTAAAGCCTTACGCCCCTCCGGGTCATTTCGGTATGGCTGCAATGATGATTCACGGAAAAGAGGAGACCGGTGCCAAAAAATTCCGCTTTGCACTGTCGGTATTTCTTCCGGGCGGCGGCGCCGAGTGGGATAAGGAAACACTTGAAAAAATCTACTATGTTTTGGAAGGTAGCGTCACCGTCACAGACAAAGCGGGCAAAAAGTACGTGCTCCACAAAGATGAGAGCCTTGTCATTGTCCCGGGCGATGAGCGCCATCTGATCAACGAAAGCAATCTGCCGGCGAAAATGCTTGTAATCGCCGCATATCCGGACGAATAGTCGAAAGGGGTTTAAATTATGGTAAACGTAAGAAAAGCATTTGCTCAAAACATGTTTAGTCTTGAAGGAAAAACTGCTATTGTAACAGGCGGCTCAGGCGCTTTGGGTAGTGCGGTCGCAAAGGCTTATGGCTATCAGGGCGCAAAAATCATTCTGACTGCACGCAACGAGAGTAAGCTGAAAGCGTATACCCAAGAATTTAAGGCCGAGGGCATTGAGTGTGCCTATACCGTGGCCGACCTTACTGATAAAGTGCAAGCAAAACAAGTTGTAGACTTTGCCGTAAAAACCTTTGGCGAAATAGATATTTTAGCGTGCTGTCATGGTTCAAACGCCCCTAAGGATATTCTGGAGCAAGAGGTAGATGAGTGGCAAAAAATCATGGACGAAAATCTGACCAGCGTCTATCTCATATGCAAGTATGCTGCAGAGCGGCTGGTCTCTCAAAAAAAAGGCGGCAAGGTCATAATCACCTCATCCGCAAGAAGCAAGATGGGCATGAAAAACTATACCGGGTACTGCGCCGCTAAGGGTGGATGCGATCTTATGGTGCAGTCTATGGCTTGGGATTTGGCGCCTCACGGCATCAATGTCAATTCCGTCAACCCTACTGTATTCCGCTCCGCAGTATCCGAGTGGATGTTCGACAAAGAATCTGCAGTTTATATGAACTTCCTGAAGCGCCTGCCCATTGGCCGCCTCGGCGAAGTTGAAGACTTCATCGGTTTATTCACCTTTCTTGCCTCTTCCGCCTCTGATTTTATCGTCGGCGCTAATTTCGACGGCACCGGCGGATATTGGGCAAGTTAAGCCACAGAAACTATTATGCAAGAAAAAATGAAAGCCGTCGTTTTGACGGCACCAAATCAATATGGGGTTGAGCGGGTTGATATCCCTTGGCCCACAAAGGGCGAAGCACTGGTCAAAATCATGTCTGTAGCCATATGCGGCAGCGATCCGGCGCTCATGGCCTGCAACAGCTATCAAGCACTTAATCTGCCGTTCATTATCGGTCATGAGTTTGCAGGTGAAGTGGTCGCAGTGGGCGAAGATGTCACAGAACTCGCCATCGGAGATCGTGTCTGCGGCGAATCTCATTGCGGTTGCGGTTATTGCCTAAACTGCAAAAGCGGCCTGTATAATCAGTGTCTTAATTTCGGAAAACCCGAAACAGGGCATCGCCACTATGGATTCACTGTCGATGGGTGTTACGCTCAGTATAATGCGTACAATGTCAAGTCGCTTGCCAAAATCCCGGACAATCTCAGCTTTGATGAGGGGGCATTATGCGATCCGGCAGGCACCTCGTTCAATGCGGTGATGCTCACGGGCGTTACTCCGGGTGGCTATAGCCTCACTATAGGGGATGGCCCTATCGGTGTGTTTGCCATGCAGTTCGCAAAAGCTATGGGCAGCACAACCATCATGGTTGGCTCAGGTGACAGATTGGCCTTATCAAAAAAGCTTGGTGCAGACCACACGATCGACTTTGAAAAGACTGCCGACATCCCAGATGCCGTGTTTAAAATAACGGCTGGGCTGGGTGCGGACGAAGTATTCGAATGCTCCGGGGCACCGCCTACGGCCGCTCAGGCCGTGCATAGTGTCAAGAGAGGCGGAAATATCGCATTGGTGGGGCAACCTCCGACCATGGATGCACTGTTTCCTATCAGAAAGGTCATATTGGATCAAATCCACATACATGGTGTGCGTGCCAATCCCAATGTCACAAAAAATGTTGTTTCACTATTTGCAAGCGGAAAGGTAAACGCCAAAGATGTGATCACCCATCGTTTTTCAATAGACGATGTAAAGCTTGCGCTAGACACTTTCGTCAGCAAAGACAGCGGGGCAATGAAAGTCCTCATTCATCCTTGGAGTCAGAAGTCGCTGGTATAGCGTCTTGGAAACAGCTGAGTACTACTGCGTCGGACTTTTCGTCGGAGGATGACTTTACGCCGAATTGGTGTTGTGCCGATTGTCAGCGAGTAATAGCTACCGGTAATTGCGTTATCCCTTACACATGGGCATGTCATGTGAACAACCAAGTTATCATGGGTGGCTGCACCCTTTGGGGGGCTTTTGATTGCTAGCAAAAGGCGCATTTTAATTTTTCAATAAGCGCTGTTTTTTGATGCATTGACTTAAGGTGTTGCGACACCATAGTCGTGATTTATCCCCTGCCGTAACAGTGTGTACTAGCATGCAATCAGGCATTCGGATGGCGGATTCAAAAAAGAGGTGGAGCGCCGAAAGAATGCGCGAGGTATATCATAATGAAAAGACTCATAAAAATTCGTTATATATGGTTCCTCGTGAAACCATATTGGAAATACGGCAAGGCGTACATGATTGTCACGCTTTTGATGGCCGCACTGTTTCAAATATTATGACAATCCCGAGTTTTATAATGTGTTTTCATATGCTCAGCAAAACTTTGCAAGTCAGGCAGGACAAGCTGCAGGTATTACACCTCAACTCATACAGTCTGTGGTTACCATATTCGCAATGGGTGCTATCATCGCACAAACCGGCTTGGTTCTATTAATTGTTATATTGATATTTGTAGCGATTCAAACTATATTGAGCATTCCTCAAGCAAAGATTAATGCCGATTTTTCTGTAAAAGCAAACGACATTAAGCGACCGGTAAGTTACATTTACCGCATTGTTTTGCAAAAAGAAAGCGCAGCTGAAATGCGTTCTTCTTTGGCTGGTTTAAAGTTATTGCAAAATTTCAAATCTGCACTAAATAGTTACACATTTGAATTCAGGAAATACTTAAGAAAACTATTGAAATATACAGTTCCGCAAGGCTTTCTCCTTCCCTTACAAAGTGCAGTTACACTCCTATTTATCGTGATATTTGTTATCGACGGTGACACATCTAAAATAGGGCTGTATGCCAGCTTAACTTTAGCCGCAAACGCACTATCAAGTAATGTCAATGCATTTTTCAATATCATCACTCAGCTATTTCAACTGACGATGTTTGGTGAACGCATAGCACGTTTTTTTGAGACTAACTCCGTTATTGAGCCATCGACAAAAAATAAAATTTCTCCACCGAAAGGACAATGTTCGATTGAATTCAAAGATGTATCATTTGGTTATGAAAACGGAACATTTGAATTCAAAAATTTTAATCTGAAAATACCGGCCGGTGGACGTATAGTAATCGAGTGCGGAACTCATGATGAGCTTGTCGCTGCACGCGGCAAGCATTATGAGATGTTTAAAAGACAGGCTGAATACTATCAAAACATAGATATTGATCCCCTGACTGAAAGTATTTTATGATTTGTTATCTTCACTTATTGAATATCCGTATTTTCATGACATTCATTTAGCACCGAAAGATTGGTTGGATATCTTCCCTCTGCAGGCGGCTCCCATGGTGTCCCATATCAGTTTCCATTTTCACCCCACCACTAACACTTCACTCTCAAAATAACGGAGGCACAAGAATGTACGAGTCAATACACAAATACATGAAAGTTGGGATTATTCAGCCCATGCTCTATCCCACGGCATACTTTCGCGCAGAGGATTCTCTTCGCGAGATACTGCAAGATGAATTTTGGGACGCCGTTGAGGTGCCGCCGATGGGCGATGCCCCAACACGCACCCGGATGCGCCGCATGATCGACACCGCAGGTGTTGTCACTTCCTATGTGGGGCCACCGCGGCTGTTTGGTACCGGGCAAAATTTGAATCACCTTGACAAAACTCAGCGCATGAAAGCCGTTGAGAACATCAAGCAGGGTATTGACGAGGCTTATGACTACGGCTCGCAGGATATCTCAATAGTTTCCGGGCAGTTTGAGCAAAGCACCAAAAGCGAAAGCTATAAGGCGCTTGCAGAGTCTGTGAGCGCACTATGCGCATATGCCAAAGCAAATGGTGATTTGAAAATCGCTCTGGAAATATTCGACCACGATGTGGACAAATGCGTTCTCATCGGCCCTGCCCGGGAGGCTGCCGCTTTCGCAAAGGAGATCAGCGCCGCATATGACAATTTTGGGCTTCTGCTGGATCATGGCCATTTGCCGCTTACACGCGAGAGCCCCGTGGAGGCTGTGACCGCCGTGAAAGAGCACCTCATCCATGCGCACATCGGCAATAATCTGCGCTGCGATTTGCCGCGCGATACGCCCTCTTTCGGCGACCATCATCCGCGTTTTGGCTTTCCGGGAGGAGCAATCGGAGAGGCTGAGTTGGCTGATTTTCTGGGGCAACTGCTGAAAATTGGTTTTCTAAATCCGCAATGTCCGCCCATAGTCTCCTTCGAGGTGAAACCCCAGGGTGCAGGAACAATGCATGGATATGAAGACTCTTCGCTGGTTGCTGCAAATGTAAAGCGTATGCTCCGGCGCGCATGGGCTTTGGTTTAGGCTCTATAAAAAGCGGGCTGCCCAGTGTGCAGCACCTACATATTGCGGTAGCTTCACATCGGACAACCCGTATTTTTGTAGGTGCGCACATCCGTGCGTCCCGCTTTTTAGGTTTTCATGCACCTCTTTATTCGTTTACAGTTTCTATTATATTCAAATCATCATCAACCGAATTGCCCTCGTTGATTAAAGAAATAATTTCCTGAATCAGCAGCATTCGTTCGTCTAATTCAGCAACTTTATTGGAGCACATCACCAGTTCATCACTCAAATGCTGTGGAATATGCTCTTTATATTTATATCTAACCTGATGCTCCATGGTTGCCCAGAAGTCCATCGCCGCCGTCCGGATTTGAATTTCTACAGGAATTTCTTCAGTTTTTCCTGCATGATGTATGGGGATCATGACAATCAGATGATAGCTGCGATACCCGCTCTTCTTAGGGTTGCTGATATAATCCTCTTCTTCCACAATCCGCAAACCAGACATCTCCCTCAAGATGTTGACCAATCTGTATATATCCTTAGCAAATGGGCATATCATACGAATGCCCGCAACATCCGTCAGCCTCACTTTTACATTATCTGCCGTTATTTCCAAGCCTAGCTTTTGCAGCTTCTGTGCAATAGCTTCAGGTGCTTTAAGCCTTGCTTTTATATGTTCGATTGGATTTCTGTCCTGTGACAGCAAAATATCCTGCTGCATGATCCGGAATTTCGTCATAGCCATTTGCTGAGCCCAATCAAATACATGCAGCAATCTCTTTAGTTTTACAAATTCCTCATCAGAAAACCTGACTGACATTTTTTGCCTCCAATTATAACGGCAGCGTCATCGTAAATGCCGCTCCGCCGCCCTCTGTGTTGCTTGCTGAAACACGCCCATTGTGCTGCTCAACAATTGATTTAACTATTGATAATCCGATGCCGTGATTTCCATTCGGCCCTTTATAAAATCGCTCAAATACATGCGGCAAATCCTCCGGGTCAACACCTTTGCCATCATCTGACACGCAAATCATAGCATAATTGCCTTTCTTATGGCAAGATATGACAATTTCTGAAGCCGCATAACGAATCGCATTGGAAATCAAGTTATCCAGCGCCCTAGTTATTAACGCACTCGAACAGACATAGTCTATGGCTTTGCTATCCAGATCATAGGAGAATCGAATCTGTCTCTTTTCAGCTATAGCTTGCTGTCTCTCAATACTGTCACGAATAATTTTGAGCAAATCTATTTTCTCGGTTGTATAGGCGGTCGCAATACTGTCTATTTTTGAAATATACAGCAAATCCGATACCAATTCAGATAGTCTGTCCGTTTCTTGCAAAATAGTTTCACTTGCTTGCTGGGGTTCCATAAGCCCCACGGATATCCCTTCGGCATAACACTTTATTGACATGAGCGGCGTACGCAATTCATGAGAAACATTTTGAAAAAAAGTCTTCTGTTCACTGTCGTATGCTGCAAGCTGTTGTACGGATTTGTTCAGGGCTTTATTCAAATCTTCAAGCTCAAGCTCATTAAAGTTAAAGTCGTTTGGGGTGAATTCACCTTTTCCGATATTCAACGCAAATTTTCCCAGTTCTTCTATAGGTTTTGTGATTGAGTTGGACAGAAAATATGAAGCAACTACGGATACTATAAACATAATGCTAACCAATGCAACCAAAACCAAGCCCGCTCTGCCCTCTGGTGCATTGGTTCCGGCAAGTTCCAACCCGGCACGGCCTGAAAACATTGTTATTGTTACATTAAAAATAATGCCCGTCAATGCAAATGAGAAAAATAATACGGCAGAAAATGCAACTAGAATGCGTCGGCGTATTTTCACTTTTTTAGTTCCCATGTCGCCCCCGCCTATTGCGCATCCGGCTCGGAAATATTCTGCCGCTCAAAATCTACACGCCTGAATAATGCTTTAACCCGCAAAGTAAGTGCCATGGGACTAAATGGTTTTATCAGATAGTCATCGCTACCCAAATCCAAACCTGTGGCATAATCCAAATCACTGTCCCTTGCTGTGAGCATTATTATCGGCACCGAACTCTTTTTTCGGAGTTCCTTGCATACGACAAATCCATTTCTGCCGGGCATCATGACATCCAGGATTACCATGTCTGCTTCTTCTTCAGAGAATGCTTCCAGAAGCAAATCTCCATTTTCAAAATCTCTGACTGTATATCCTGAGCTTTCGAGGAATGTCTTAATCGCAACTCTTATGTTTGTTTCATCATCCGCTATGTATATTAGTTTTTCTTTATTCATATATTAAACTCCCATCTGCACCATTATACGTACTCTGTTAGATAAACGCAAGTACACTTGCTTAAAACTGCTGGGGGATCTGCTGCTCTACACCAAAAGTGAAAAACGTCACAGTGACGTTTTTCACTTTTGGCTGTTCGTGTCATAACTAAATAGGTGCTGCACCTTTTTAGTGCAACAGTTTCATATGCAGTTGGTGTTATGCGGTTTTTGTAATTCTGTCTCCTGCAGCTACAATTTCAACTTTCTTTCCGCGTTTTGCCATTTCCTCAACAAACCATTTCGTTGTTTCTTCGTATTCTTTTGAGATTTCTTCATCTGTCATTTTTAAGTGACGCTCTGAGTTTTCATCTCTAATTCTTCGAATTTCCACCATAGCCTTGCTCTCAGACATTTTAGTCTACCTCCTCTATTAGCATAGTCGGGGATATAATGCCAATTTCCTTGTAGCGTTGAATCGTGTTTATAATCCTGACCTTATCAATGGTCTTAAAGTTGACAAGGTGCTTAAAATTCCAGGACACAATGGCATCACAGTTTGATACTACTGAAAAAGCAATGTGTTCACAATCATCTCTGCTTTTTTCACTTAGCACTCCGTTTTTAAGATATTCGTATGCCAAGTCCTTCACTTCTTTCGTTTCAGCCAAAACTTGAAATGTTATTTGATCTAATTTTTCAAACATTTGACTTTGCTTTGGCTCGATGCATCTTTGTATTTCCGCGAGCACCACCGGCGAAATATATGCATCATATTTTCCGGCAATCAGCTCATCCCATAAGCGGTTTGTGTGCCGCATCTTCTCTGGCGTATCCTCTGCAAATAAATGGCTGATGACTGACGTATCCAGATACAATCTTAGCTTCCGCATGGATTTCTCCTTTCAAGCAGACTAATCATTTGCAGCACGATTAGCATACCACAAAGAGAGCCATTTTTCAATGTTGCCAGCAATTTTTCTCCTTTTCATCTCTAAAAAGGTTAGTTGACAATATAACTGCACCTGCATAAACAACATAAAAGTTTAGCTTTCGCAGGATAAATATAATATACTTTTGGAATATTTGCTTGTAAATTGATGCTAAAAGCTATTGACGGAAGAACAGCTCAAAACATTATATGAGCACTCCAACTCAGATATATATCAAATCAGATATGCTGCAATTTTCATTTTATGCTCGGACTTGCAATGGGCTGGATGCTTGTGAATCTATTGATATCACAAGCTTTCTGCGGGGTTTATTATACCATACCAACAATCACCCGGGAACTATAACTTACGATAACGTAAACCCCATCTGTAACATAACTTTTTTCCAAAACGACACGAAGAATACAAGCCCATGGTGTATAATGCAAGCACAAATGAGCATAGCAATTCAGAAGTAGCTATACAAAAAGAGCCTATGGATGAGGAGTCAAAGCAATGAAACATAGAAAACCCATCACATCAACAAAAGCCATCACCCTGCGGCTTTGCACATTTGCACTTATCATTTGGACAACCTTTACATTTTTTATTACATTCGCAACGGCAGAATATCTATATAGCGCATTTTGGGCACACAGCTGGCAAACGAGCGTTTTATCACTAGGTCAGTTACAGCACGAATATGAAACAAACTTTGCAGCACACCACGACGACCCGGCGACATTTCAAAAAAGCATGGATCGCGCGGCATTGGACGCTATAATTGCGACAAACAGCAACAATTGGATGCGTCAAATACGATGGAATTCAAATGCCGGACGAGCCCACTTTAGTGTACTCAGGAATGTCATTGCGGATATGCAAACAGCAACGATAATATATGACAGGGATGGCAATATTCTTCGCCAAAGCGGGAGCGTTATAATTGTGGACTATTGGCGCGAAGATGCTTGGGGGGCGGATCTTAGCGAAAGTATGCCTACCGAAACCACATACATCGCATTGGGAGAAGATGCCGCATCGGCACAAATCAGTGCAATATTCTCCGACCATGCTATGTGGTCGTTCACCTTTACTCAGATTACCGGATATTTTGTTGGTGCTGAGTTTATCCCTATTAAGTTTTCCTATATTCCAGACTCTCTTTTCTGGGAAGCACGGGAAAGGTCGGGAAGAATGTCGCTGACAAATCCGGACCGCATGGTTTATGATTTTGTTAGAACCGGATGGCTTCAATGGCAGATTTTGTTTGACAATACAGACGATGCAAAACACCATGATGACCTCATAACAATTTATGGCAGGATGGGCTGGCAGTCTCTTTATGACGCAGGCAGGCAAGTCCGCCATCAAGGCAGAACATATGACAATCTCCTTGCTTTTCTTGACCAAGTGGTCTATCCAGATTATCTCCGCAACAATCGTCTGCATTCTTGGGGATTTATATCAACAGACCTTTTTAGATTCGGTCTGCGTGAAGTTATGACTTTCAATTGGGCAACTTTTGACAACCATTCAGATGACGCTGCACAAAAAACGGAGCTTACTATCCTCATGGCAATCTCCGGCCGTCCACTGAGCCATGCAGTCAGTGAGCTTCTTTACATCTATATTGCCTCATTCATAATCATTGCTTTGAGTGTACTCATACTGCGGAAAACCATACGGCGCAAGCTTATATTGCCAACCAAAGCGGTGAATATAGGTTTTACAATCTTCTCCGAGGGGCGTGACCGTTACAGATATCTTGATTACGATGACTCGACGGCGTGGCAAGAGCCTCTTGAACTCATTTCCCATTACGAAAAAACCACAGACAAACTCCTCGCAGACAAAAACGAACTGACGCGCCTAAACACTGCGCTTGACTATGCAAAGGAGGCGGAACAAAACCGCAGACAACTGACGTCAAACATCGCCCACGAACTCAAAACGCCGCTGGCGATTATCCATAGCTATGCCGAGGGCTTAAAGGCACATATTGCAGACGAAAAGCGAGAGCAATATCTTGATGTCATCCTTGAAGAATCTGAGCGCATGGATGCTATGGTTTTAGAAATGCTTGATTTATCCCGGCTAGAAGCCGGTAAGGTTAAACTTGCCAGAAACGAATTTTCACTGACAGAGCTTGTGCAATCTACTTTTGACAAATTTGATATAGCAATTCGTGAAAAAGAGTTGAATGTCACATATACACTAAATAAAACATGTGTCATAAATGCAGATGAGGCGCGCATAAGTCAAGTCATCCTAAACTTCTCCGCAAACGCCATCAAATACACACCGCATGGAGGACATATTCACGTCAAAACTTCTATCACTCACAAAACGGTCTTTTCCATCGAAAATGACAGCACGCCGCTTACACGCGAAGCACTGTCAAAAGTATGGGAGCCTTTTTACCAAGCAGATAATGCCCGGACAGGCAAAGGAAGTGGGCTGGGGCTTGCCATCGCAAAAAACATTATTGAACTGCACGGCGGAAAATGCTTTGTGCAAAACACAGAAACAGGCGTAAAGTTTGGATTTACAATATAATCAGTTGCATTTTGTGCCCGCTCAGCAATTACCCCGAGAGCTACAAATTTGCTAATACCCAAAATAGGCATCAGCCAATTACACCATACCAACAATCACTCGGCAACTACAACGTTGCCGAATCGTTGAAACCCCACGGACAAATTACACGCTCCCAACTACACCTTACAATGAATACATATTTTATCAGGGTTTGCTTCATTGTTTCACCACAACATTTTTTTCGCCGAGCATTTCTGTCAGCTCCTCAACAAAGGCTTGATGAATAACACATTTTGCCCCGACATTCTTTTTTGTGTCGCTGAAATGTATGACCATTCGCCCTTTGCCGGGAAACATCATATGCACCAGTTTCAGTCGCTCATATTCAGGGCTGTCATCAGAGGGTAGTCTTACATAGAGTATACGTTCGGCAACAGCTGCAGAGACACTGCTTGCATCGGGGGCAATCAACCGACCTGTGGCGTGAGCTGGCCGATCTTTTTCTGCACCAGTGTTTACGGATTCGTTTGCGACAGGGGTCGTCTTCTGCCACCCCTGAGCAGACCCACTTTCCCTCACCTCATCTGCCGCTGCATTAACCATCAAATCCGTAATCGGGCGAAGTTGCTCCACAACAATCTGCGGGTCTTTTTCATCTCGTGCTGAAATTCTTCCGGTGATGATGACCAATGTGTTTACTTGCATATAACTTCCGGCAATATCTATTGCCCTTTGGAATGCCAGAAGCTCAATACCGCCTGTGCTATCGTCTATCTCCAAATAGGCCATCAGAGAATTGTTGCGCGTTGGTTTCGTTTTCACTGACTCAATTATCCCGGCAACTACGATTCTTTGATTATCCTTAAACCTTGAATTTCCACCCTCGGCTGAAAAATCTGCAAGAATCTCTCCTATCCCAACAGCGCCTGCACCTTTCACTAAAGCCCTATATTCATCCATAGGGTGGCCTGAGAGATAAATTCCGGTCACTTCACGCTCCATCCGCATGAGGTCACTTTTTGAGTATTCTTGTAAATTCGGCAGTTTTATCCCACTTATCGCAGCATCTCCGACATCGCCCGACATGCCAAATAGATCCATTTGTCCATCGACATTTCTCCGCTTATGCTCAGCTATACTGTCAATCACTGTCTGGCATATCGTCATAAGCTGATGGCGATTTGCACCAAAGTTGTCAAAACATCCGCATTTTATCAGACTTTCAAGCGCTCGGCGGTTTAACTCTCCGCCATACATCCGTCTACAAAACTCTTCAAAATCCGTAAAAGGCCCATTTTTTTTGCGCTCATCTACGAGTTCATTAATGAATCCGCGCCCGATATTCTTAGCTGCAACCAAGCCATATCTCAAATCATTGCCCGAAACTGTAAACATTGCTCCAGACTCGTTGATGTCTGGCGGCAACAAATTAATTCCCATTTCACGGCAAGCAGCCGTATATTCGGCGACCTTGCCTGACCAATCTATAATCGAGCTCAGCAGCGCCGCCATATATTGGCGTGGATAGTGGCATTTTAGATACGCTGTTTGGTAAGATATCATCGCATACGCAACCGCATGTGATTTGTTAAAAGCATAATTTGCAAAAGCATAAATCTCATCATAGATGCTAGAGGCCACTGCCTTTGTCACACCATGAGCAATCGCTCCGCTTATGTTGCGCTCAGGATCTCCCTCAATAAACGCTTTCTTTTCACGTTCGATTTCAGCCAGCTTCTTTTTCGACATCGCACGGCGGATCATATCCGCCTGACCAAGTGAAAATCCACCCATTTTGCGGAATATTTCAATGACCTGCTCCTGATAAACAATACAGCCATATGTGACGGATAGAATCGGTTCTAACAATGGATGCTTGTATGTGATTTTTTCAGGGTTTCGGCTGCATTCCAGAAAGCGTGGTATCGACTCCATCGGCCCAGGACGATACAGCGCAATAATCGCAGTAATATCCTCAATGCTCTTCGGGCCAAGCCCTACACAAACGCCCGTCATGCCCTGAGATTCAAGTTGAAACACCCCGGATGTTTTTCCCGCTCCCAGCATATCGAAAGTTGCTTTGTCATCCTCAGGAATCTTGTCTATCGAAAAATCAGGCTCAACTTTTCGGATGTCTATAACCGCATCTTCGATAACTGTCAAATTTCGAAGCCCAAGAAAATCCATTTTTAGCAATCCAAGCTCTTCAAGGGTATTCATCGAATATTGCGTTGCTATGGACTCGTCTTTTTTCGAAAGTGTGAGCGGAACGTATTCTCTGACCGGTCGCTTTGTCACAACAACACCGGCAGCATGTGTTCCGGAGTCCTTAGGCATATCCTCTATGGCCAGCGCGGTATCTATAACTCTCTTTATTCTTGTATCCGAATCATACATAGAACGCAATTTGTTTGAAGATTTCAGCGCATCGCTGATCCTGATGTTTAGAATATTCGGGATTTCACCGGCAAGCTCGTTTTCCTCCTGAAAAGTCAGTGCAAGCGCTTTAGATACGCTTCGGATAGCATTTTTTGCTTTAAGTGAATTGAATGTAACTATTTGCGCCACTCTATCTGCGCCGTACTTTTGCTTAACATAATCTATAACTTCGCCGCGTCGGCGTTCGCAAAAATCTATGTCTATATCAGGCATACTGATGCGTTCGGGATTTAAAAAGCGCTCAAAATACAGATTGTACTTTATCGGATCTACCGTGGTTATTCCAAGGCAATATGAAACAACACTGCCAGCTGCGGAGCCTCGACCCGGCCCAACAGGGATCTCTCGGCTTTTGGCATAAGTAATAAAATCTGCAACAATAAGAAAATAATCGATAAACCCCATACTGGCAATCATTTCAAGCTCATAATCAAGCCGTGCCAACACCTCTTCATTATCCGACTCATAAAGCCGCACAAATCCTTCAAGACAGAGCTTTTTGAGGTATGCTTCAGGGCTTTGCTCATTTTCGGGAAGTATAAATTCCGGCAAGTGGAGCGCATTAAAGTCAAAGTCAAAGTTGCACATTTCTGCGATTTTGACTGTATTATCACAGGCTTCTTGTTCATCAGGGAATAACGCACGCATCTCCGCTTCAGATTTCAGATAAAGCTCTTTTGATTCAAAACGCATCCTATCTGTATCCGCAACAGTCTTTCCAGTTTGAATGCACATGAGCACATCCTGAATTTCTGCTGCATTGCGATCTATGTAATGCGCATCATTTGTTACTACAAGCGGAATGCCTGTCTCATTGCTTATCCGTTTGAGTCCTTCATTGATCTCAGGCTGTCCATCAAGTCCGTGACTTTGCATTTCGAGATAAAAATTACCCTCACCAAATATCCCTGCAAGCTCCATCGCCTTAGTTTTTGCATCAGAATACCTGCCTGCGGTTATACGCGCAGGAATCTCTCCGGATATACACGCTGATAGGGCGATAAGCCCCTCATTGTATTCTTTGAGCAAATCCATATCAACGCGCGGCTTTATATAAAATCCATCCGTGAATGCTGCACTGACAAGATGGCACAGATTTTTATATCCTGTCTCATTTTTGCATAGCAATATCAGGTGATACCGGTTAGAGTCAAGCTCATAATCCATATCAAACCTGGTTCGGGTCGCGACATAAACCTCGCAGCCGATTATAGGTCTTACCCCCGCATTTTTTGCTTCTTTATAGAAATTGACAGCGCCATACATCACGCCATGGTCAGTCACCGCCACGCTGGTTTGGCCTAATTCGCCAACGCGTGTTATGAGGTCACGTATACGGCACGCACCATCAAGCAGGCTGTATTCACTGTGAACATGCAAGTGTACAAATGCCATGTTGTTCCCGCAAATTTCGCTTCGCACTGCCTGCTCCATCAGCAGGCTTTTGCTGCGCTACGTTGCTCCTCCTCTTGCTTTCGATTTGCTTTGCCATTATATAAAACCCAGTATCGAATGTCAAAATAATTAAGCCTGTATTAAAACATCATTAATATCATTGTTACAAAGGGGTTTGTATGATAATATACTCACCGGCAATGCAGATTGACAAGGTGTTGCTGATGGTTTTGCTGTCGAGGGAATTCCTGACATTTGACTTTATTCCCCTCCTTGGAGGGGTGGCAGGCGAAGCCTGACGGGGTGGTCTTTGGGGGCGAGATAAA
>WQUY01000046.1 GCA_009781855.1 Oscillospiraceae bacterium
ATTGGTACAATCGTTTGAGAATTGAGGAAAGATATGGAACTAACAAAAAATGAGCTGCAAATCATGACGGTGCTGTGGCATGTCGGAAAACCACTGACCGGTGCAGAAATTCGGCAGCAGTCCGCTGAAAAAACGTGGAAAGATGGATCAATCCATATTATCTTAAACAAGCTCCTTGAAAAAGGCGCTCTTGCGGAACACGGATTTATCAAAGACGGCAAGACAATAGCCAGAACATTTGTCCCTGCAATATCCCGCAAGGATTATTACGAGACCCACTTTGCAGGGTATGCACCTGAGGACATCCCTGATGTATTCTCAGCATTATTACATACCGCAGAAGATGACGCCGAATTAGCCGGGAAACTGAAAGACATTATTCGGGCTTGGGAACATAAGGAGACATAATGATTATAGGCTACTCCATCATAATGGCAATACTTCTTTTCAATATCGCTATGATAGCAGTAGCTCTTTTGCGCAAAAAAACGAATTATATGGCTAAGTTCAGCACATCAGCACTGATTCTATTTGCTTTTTTGGGTGTGCTGAGAATTATTCTGCCGTTGAGCTTTCCTTTTACCCACGTAGTGAGCTCGTATGATATGATTCCGTGGTTAGGGTCGGTTTTGCAAACCGATTTATGGCCGTGGGCAGGAACATTCAATATAGCGATGGCAATTATATTTATTTGGATAGTGGGCTCGGCGGTTTTTCTGTTTCGTGCCGTGCTTCGCTTATATAAACACCATAAGCAAACGAAGACTTACAAACATGCCGATAATACCATTGTACACAAGCTTGCGCAAGAACTTGGTTTTAAGCGGACTGAAATTATCGTGTCGCCGAATGTCAAAGTGCCGTATGTAACCGGCTTGATTAAGGCGCGTATTTATTTGCCGGAAATAGAATTAAGTGATGATATGCTGGCAATGATAGGAGTGTTATACACTGTAGCAATCGCCGCAGACGTATATGAAATATCTGATGAGTCCTATTTAGGGTATGCTGTTGAAACCCAAGAGCAAATCATGCCTCGGGTTCCTGGTGGGATACAGGTACACAGTTCGAGAGGCAATGCAGTTGGATGGTGGACATCAGGAACAGGTCCGGCCGGAGAACTTTTTTCCAACCTCAGATCGAATAGAATCGATAATCCAAATGTCAGCCAAATAAGGACATCCGTCAGGAATAACGCAGGTGCCGAAGACTGCTCGGGCTGGATTTTTTTAGCAAATACAGGGCATACAAATGCCAGATCTAGCGTTGCGCGTACTCTTACTGGGAATCAAACGTGGTGGGACTACCGTCAAGCTGGTTAACAACCGGAATCTTAATAGAGTGCCGTGTATCGAATTATACGGCACTCGTTCGAATAATGATAACTCAACCACAGGAGGGAAGTACATCATGCGCAAATTACTTTGCTTTTTTCTTATCCTGATTGGATTCCTGGTTTTTATATTTAGCATAGAGATGGCTGACCTGATATCTATAGAACCATGGATTCGCAACAACAAGACAGAAGTATTAATAGTTCGTAATGAATATTTGTTGGACGAACAAATTATTGTGCACTTTAGGAATATCCAAGAGCAATTTGACGTGCACATACTTCAAGCAATATGGAGAAACAGGGCACAAAACATCTCTATTTACACCACCGACACAACCCTTGACGGCGCAGTATCACTGAGCAGCGGCGTTTTTCCGATACAGCATGTTGATGGGTTCATTTCCAATAGGCAGACAACGAGCGCCTCACAAGTAGGAGAATTCCGGTACTTCACTACGCAAGACAGAGAAGTACGTATTTATCCAATCGAAGAACTCGTAGCGCAAGCCGGACTTGGAGGGCTCTTTTTCTTAAACACAATTGATGAAGAAACAATTGCGCTAATCATTCGATATCTCGAAGAGTCTCTTGTTGGCTCAGTCAGGGTACAAGCAGTTCATGGTGCATTAGAACACACGGATATTTTTGCTTGGACAGCTTGGGATAATTTCCTCTTAACTGCTTTGATAGGAATAGCTTGTATTTTGTTCGCAATCATTGCTATCCAGTATATTTTGTCGATGAGCAAACACAGTGCGGTGATGTTCATTGAGGGATATTCAAAAAAACGGATTGTTTTAGAACATTTGCTGGGCGTACTGCCTATGTTCATGCTCAGCTTTATGCTGATAACAATATGCTCTTTTGTTTATCTCACAATAAACTCCAGTGTCTATTTCTGGTGGATGTTTATTAGGAATAACATAATATTCCATAGTGTAGTGCTTGCATTATTTATGTTGGCAGCTTTTTGTTTGATATCACGTCAGACTGCCGAAAGCAACGCCGTCAAGGTCATAGCCGGGGACAGGAAGAATACAGCGCTTACTATACTGCATTTTTCCGCAAAATATGCGGTATTGATTGTGATTGCGATAGCGTTCATACAATTTCAGGTTCAGTCGGCATATCTGCGCGAACGGCAGCAGGCGGATATAAACTGGTGGCAAACTGAAAATGTGTATACTACAATAAGGAGGGCAGCTTCGGATAGGAGAGACCCTGTTTCCATGCGTCAGATGGAGATTGGGTCTAAACATCTATTTGAAGAGTTCTCCGAGGAGCTCGGCTTATTTCTTATATCTGCACATAATTTCCAACAGGTGGATGGACAATATATTTGGGAAAGGAATACATCCTATGAGCTTAGAAACGTTCACACCAGCCACGGAAGAAGTATAATTATTAATGAGAACTACTTACATCGCCACCCGGTATATGCGACGGATGGATTGCCTGCTAAAGCGCATCTTGTTTACGACCAATTTGTCCAAAATCTACTGGTACCTGTTTCGCTGTATTTGTATGCATATGACATTTACCAAACCTTCCTAGAAAACTTCTACTTCATGAGCGTTATGCTGCCGAATTCTTATAATAGGGAACTTGGAAACGCTCTTGACGAGACAACGATTGAGCAGCTGAGCATTAACATGATCTTTGTCGCAGAGGGTACGCAGTATTTTACATATAATCCGAATATTGCCCGCACCACGAATAACATAATAACAGACCCGATTGCGATTGTAGACACCCTTAATGTTGACGCAAGCCACTACAGCGCATGGCTTTCTAGTTCGGCATTTTTTGAAAGCGTCGGTGGGAATCCGCGCGAAGAAATGAGGCCGCATGTGGTTCGTCACAATATGGGGGTTTCTATAAACCATGTGGTCTCAGTTTTCGACTTGCATGTTGCGTCCATACGAGAAACTGAAGAAAATCTAAGAGTCCTGATTTTAGTCGGAATGGCGTTACTAGCCGCATTTGTTTTCAGCATCTATGCTTTTATAGCCAGCTATTTCGAACAACATAAATATGCTATTTACATAAAGCGCACATTTGGTTATAGCTATATTAGATGCATCAGGCATATTCTGCTATTGGGGACTGGTATTACTGTGCTGCTATTGCTGCTCTCTCCTGTCCCTGGGTATGCCATTGCTGCATTGGTAGTTATTGAGGTTCTGCTGATCATGCTGTTTAGCAATGCGGTCGGCAAAAAATCGTTCGCTGAAATTATAAAAGGGGTGCATTAAGATGATTATTCTTACCAATGTGAGCAAAAGTTACAATAATAAGCCTGTGCTAAGCGGTGTTTCCTGCACGATAAATGACGGTGACTTTTTAGCAATCACCGGGGTCAGCGGAAGTGGAAAAACGACACTTTTGAACATTATGGGGTGTCTTGAAATGCCGGACGAGGGGGCTGTGTCTATTGATGGACAAACAAACTTAAAGCCTAAAGAAAAAACAATGTTCTACAGGCATAAGGCCGGATTCTTATTTCAAAATTATGCGCTGCTTGAAGATAAAACAGTGTTGGACAACCTAAAAATAGCCCTGACTTACCGCAAAGTGGAGTCCCCAGAGGAGGCGATTTACAGTGCGACGCAACAACTTGGCTTGGCTGATGATCTTGTACAAAAGAAAGTGTATCAGCTGAGCGGAGGCGAGCAACAAAGGGTAGCTCTTGCACGGATTACGCTGAAAGACCCGAAATACATTTTTGCTGATGAACCCACCGGGAATCTGGATACAGACAACAGAGACATTGTGTTTGACCACTTGGTTAACTTGAATAAGCATGGGAAAACGGTGATCATTGTCACACATGACAAAGAATTGGTTGTGCAGTTAAGTGACGTAGTTGCCTTGTCATAGTATGAAATTAAAGCAGGCAAGGAAAGAGCCAACAAATAAAGAAAAGCAGAAAAACCACGTCTATATGAGTGTTGTTATTCAAAATGGCGAAAGACCTGCCAACACAGATGGCTAAGTCTTAACAAAAATTCTCCCGGAATAAGCGCAGGGTGTTTTCGTAGCAAATCTTATCAATCTCACGCGGGGTAAAAACCTTTGAAAGCGCCTGAATCAGCTGAGGCATACCCAAACAATCGCGAAACTCAACCTCACCCGGAAACCCATCAAAATCTGAACCAAACGCGGCAGCCTCAATTCCAGCAACGCTGACTATATGCTGAATATGCTTCACCACACTATCGGTGCTTGCGTATTCAGCATCTTTTTCTAAAAACGCCGGGGCAAAGTTTACACCACAAACACCGCCATGCTCACCGAGCAGCCTCAATTGACGGTCTGTAAGATTGCGGCTCACATCACAAAGCGCACGACAACAGGAGTGGCTTGCCGTGAACGGTTTTTTGGAATGTACCGCCACATCGTCAAATCCACCCTCAGAAAGATGAGAAACATCAATAACAATGCCAAGCTCATTCATATATTGCACGGCCTCTATCCCAAAGGGCTTAAGCCCAAGACTCATGGCATCTTGATCAAGGCTATGCGGAAATCCAAAGCAGTTTTCATAATTCCAAGTCAGTGTAATCAGCCGGACGCCCAATTCATACAGCTCTAAAAGTCGATTTAAACGGCCTGCGACAAGCACACCATCCTCAATAGTCAAGATTGCGGAGATTTTACCCTGGTTGAAGTTGTCCTCTATGTCAGAAAAACGGGAAACAACCGAGCCTAGGTCATTATTTGCCTTCATTTCACGCAAGAATATATCATAGCATGAAAGAAAATACTCATTCGGAGTCTGGGATACAGCGCATTGCTCGGCGACATCGTGTGTAGGTATGAAAATAGCTGTACACTGTGCCATAAGCCCTGCTGACTTTGACCTGACAAGATCAAGTTGTTGGTCGTTTTCTCTGAGCGACTTGCCGTCAAGATAGCATTTCATCAAAGTGTCGCAATGTAAGTCAATATAATTCATGAACAATCTCCTTTAATACACAATAAATTATTCGAGCAATGTTTCATACTTTGACTTTGCACTTGACAAAGTCAAAAAATATGACACTATATCTATATGGAAAAAGTAGTATTGCTTGCAATTAACGCAAAATATGTTCATTCGTCACTCGCAGTTTGGGTGCTTTCAGCCAGCGTGAAGAAATATGCCAAGATACCCCATGATGTGAAAATTGTTGAAGCGACAATAAACCAGAGTAATGAAGATATACTGTCTTTGGTTTTAAAACACAACCCGACGGTTGTAGCGATTTCAACATATATTTGGAATGCAAAAAAACTTCCGGAAATAATTGATTCATTACAAAAAATGCTTCCGGAGGTTTGTATCATTATGGGTGGGCCGGAGGCATCATTTAATGCAAATTATTGGTTAGCAAACGGCGCTGACCATGTGCTCGAAGGTGAAGGAGAATATAGTTTGCCGCTGATTCTGGACAATATCAGTTGCCCAGAAGACGACTGCGCAGAAGCTCTGGACAAGCTGCCGGAAATACAGTCGCCGGTTGACCCCTACACCGATGAATACTTTGAAACCCTAGCAGGGCGGCTGGCTTATATAGAGACATCACGCGGCTGTCCGTTCACATGTGCATTTTGTTTGTCAGCGGGAAGCAATGTGAGATTTTTCCCAATAGAGCCGGTGAAAACAAAGCTCAAAAAGCTTTCCTTATCTGGAACGCACACAATCAAGCTGGTGGACAGGACATTCAACTGTAATGCAAAGCGTGCATATGAATTGTTTGAATATATTATCGGGCTTAAAACCACATGCTGTTTCCATTTTGAAGTCGCAGCCGACCTTTTTGATGAGCAAACACTACTGCTGCTCAGCTCAGCGACTTCCGGGCGTATTCAGCTTGAAGCCGGGCTTCAGAGCTTTTTTGAACCGGCGCTCAATGCAACCACCAGAAAGACGTCTCTAGAAAAAGCTGAGCAGAATATCCACACACTAATGAAAAATGGCAATATTCACTTGCATGTAGATTTGATTGCGGGGCTTCCGTATGAAAACTTGCAAGAATTCAAAAACAGTTTTCATCGTGCATTCGCACTCAAAGCACACACTCTGCAATTGGGATTTTTGAAACTCCTGCATGGAAGCGCACTTCGAAAACAGGCCAATTCACTGGGTATCGTATACTCAGATGTGCCTCCGTATGAAATAAAGCATTCGCCATGGCTTTCTGTCGATGATTTGCAGATACTCAAACATGTGGAAAATGCGCTGCAGCATACATATAATAAGGCGAGATTCTTATCGGTTCTTGATTATGTGCTCACGGTTTCTGCATTTGAGCCATTTGAGCTATTTTACTCAATTGGCCGCACAATACCGAATCATGGGGTGGATTTGGCAGATTACGCATCTTCGCTTTTTGACTATTTTACGACATTGCCGAATGTAGATGAAAAGAGACTTTCAGATTACATGGTCTATGATTGGCTAAGTATGGTCAAAGGCAAAAATATGCCGGAAAAGTTAAAAAACGCAGATTCACGCCGCAGTCAAGTTGCCGAGATAGCCGAAAAGAAGCTGGGTCGAAAGCTGCGCCGTGATGAGGTATATGTTTTAAGCTCAGGGGAAGGCATTTTTGCAGACAGCGAAAGCCGTGATCCGGTGACAGGGCTTTATGCAGTGGAGATTAGTCGCTGATTTCTCGGTACATGGCTGGGGCATCGGACTTAGACGCATGTTCTGATATGCTCAGGACTTCCACTTTGAGTGTCCGCTGGCCAAAGCGCAATTCAATGATATCATTGGGCTTAACAGTATATGAAGCTCTTGCAGGGCGGCCATTGACATTGACCCGCTCATTGTCACATGCTTCATTTGCGATGGTACGCCGTTTTATCAATCTGGAAACCTTTAAAAATTTATCAAGACGCATAGATACCTCACTCCAAATCAAAGTGTAAAGCTACCGGGAGTAAATCCCATTGCTGCACCTTGTGTGCAGCTTTTAATAGAGCAATAGCGGCGCATAGCGCCGCTATTTTAGATAAATTAACTTAATAAAACTTCAGGACTATTTTGCAACGGCATCCTTAAGCGCTTTACCTGCTTTGAACTGAGGTGTTCTTGTTGCCGGAATGTTGATTGCTTCTTTAGTTTTAGGGTTGCGGCCCAGACGTGCAGCGCGATCTTTAACATCAAATATGCCAAATCCAACAAGTTGGACTTTGTCGCCAGCGACAAGAGCATTTGTGATAGCGTCGATAGTTGCGGTTAGAGCTTTTTCGCTGTCCTTCTTTGACAACCCGGAATTTGCTGCTATAGCATTGATAAGTTCGGTTTTGTTCATTAGTATTATCCTCCTGAATTTCACTTTTTTTAATATATATTAAAGACGCAAATATTACCTCTCTAATTTCACCTGTTGATATAGGGCTTCCATTTCGTCGAGCGTCATATCCTCAAGCTTCCGACCGTTGATATCAGCTATTTTTTCGACCTTCGAAAACCGCGATATAAACTTCTCGCTGGCCAGACCCAGCGCCCGCTCCGAATCAATGTCAAAAAACCTTGCGATGTTGACAGCGGAAAAAATCAAATCACCCAATTCTTCCTCAATGCCGGAGTTTGTTTCGATTGCCTGCTCCAGCTCTCTGGTTTCCTCTTTCAAGGCATTGAGCGCCCCTTTATAATCCGGCCAATCAAACCCAACCTTTGCGGCTTTTTTCTGGATTTTTTCGGCTCTCCAAAGCGCCGGAAGGCTGTGTGCCACACTATGCATCGCATCGGAGACAAACTCGTGTTGCTTTTCCTGCCTTTTGATATCCTCCCAAAAAACAAGAGACTCGCTTCCGTCTTTCGCCCTGGTATCACCAAAGACATGGGGATGGCGGCGTATAAGCTTTTGGCAAGTGGCGTCGGCTATATCATCAAGATCAAAGCGCCCTGATGACTGAGCAATATTGGCATGAAAAACAACCTGCATCAACACATCGCCGAGTTCCTCTACGAGGTCATCAACATTACCTGAATCAATAGCCTCTGCAGCCTCATAAGCCTCCTCAAGTAAGTTGCGCCTTATGCTCTCGTGTGTCTGCTCGGCATCCCAGGGACAACCATCAGGCCCACATAGTAAACTCATGAGTTTTCTGAGGTCAGAAACATCATAGCGTGGTTTGCTTACAAAATCTACCATACTTTTACTCTTTCCGCAAGACAATTTTACAAAAAAATGCTTAAAATGTTGAATAAAATCAATATTATTCAGACTTTAAACGTTTTCTTGATGTTTTAGTCTATCTAATCCTCAAAAGTCTTGCTATTTTTGCACCTTTGGGAACAAGTTTCATGTCATCCATTGTCACGGTGCGCGACACAATGATCAGTGCGCCATAGACGCAAACCCCAGCCAAAACCGCGATTGCCAGATAAACGGAAACGGCAAAACGATTTGCTGCGAAAATGCCTGAACCAACCGCATAAAGTAGCCGGTAAATGCCGAACGATGCCCCGGCCATGATTGCAGAGCACAGAAACGGTCTTATAAAGACTTTGCGGAAGCTTGGCCTATTTTTGACCTTTGCGACAATGAATATAATGTTCAGAGCCGAAATTACAATAAAACAAGCCAATGTCCCAATTGGGGACGCAATTATTCCGATATCCGGATTTCCGGATAGAAAATAAGCGAGTGATATTTTTACGGCAGCGCCGATAGGGAAAGTGATTAGTGAAATCCGCTCATGTCCGTTAGCTTGCAAAGTAGCTGTAGTGATATATTGCAGGCAGACAAAAAATGATGCAGCCCCCAAAACCGTCAGGAGATTTGTCGCAAGGGGCGTGTCTTGGCTATACAGGGCAAGCAAAATAGGTGCTGCAAGCGCCATAAGTCCCGCAGCCGCAGGCATGGATATCAGATTGACAAGCTTCAGCGAAGATTGCATGATGATTTGGGATTCATCTTTTTTACCCTTTGCTATTGCCGCTGCAATTGCAGGGAATATGCTGACCGAGACAGGAACTACAAATGCAAATGGCAGATTGTAGATGGCTAAGCCCAGTGCATAGACGCCAAATTGCGCACTGGCTTGAGCTTCGGTAAATCCCAGAACCGTTTGCAGCCTGCCAAGGACAATACGGCTATCAATTACAACCATCAGTGACATAAAGGTTGAACTCATGGTGATGGGTATACTTACTTTCATGATGCGCCCGAATATGCTCAGACCACTGCGTGTATCCATAGTCACACTATCAGATATCACGGGAGCGTCGCGATCCATCTTTCGTTTATACCATATGAGCAGGAGTACACTCAACCCGAGCCCGATGGTTACGCCGGTTATCGCGCCCGCAGCGACAATATGTGTCTGATAACCCCAATGGACAAGCAAAAGTGCAGCAGCAATCCCAAAAACCGCTTTGCAAATGACCTCGATAATTTGTGACATAGCCGTCGGCACCATATTTTCATGGCCTTGGGCATACCCACGATAAACAGCGATTATACAAGCAAAGAAAACAGCCGGAGCCAATACGCGTATTCCGGTTGTGGCCGAGGAGTTGTTCATAAAATCAGCAAAGTCCTGCGCCAGAAAGAGCATTATGAGCATCGCAACCAACCCGATAAGAATGAAACCGGGCAAAGCGACGGTAAAATAGCGTTTTGCTAGTTTTGTATTTCCGCTTGCATTGGCGGAGGACACCAGTCTCGATAATGCTGCCGGGATTCCAGCAGTCGAAATTGCCAGAATAAACGTAAAGACGTTATAAGTGACCTGGAAAGTACCGGCATCCTCTGCATCCATTATGTTAAAAAGCGGAATCTTATATATTGCGCTGATGATTTTTGCAAAAATAGAAGCCGATGCCAAAATAGCTGCGCCTTTAAGATAGTTTTGGTTTCTATTTTGCAACACTTCACCCCACGTTTCCAGTAGGCTCATTTTACACCTGAGGGCAGAGAAAAGCAACAATGAATATTCAAACTCAGGCTGGTTTACATAACCAATGTGGAAAACTATGTGGACAATGTGCAAAAACCTTGCAAATGTAGCAAAAAATTCATGTGACATCCAATTATTGGAAATGAGAAATATTCACTCTTTTGTGAATGCGGGTGCAAATATAGGATGATGATGCCATCACCCTAAAATATAGGAAAATAATTTAACATAAATATTACACTTTTTTCATTGCTGGGTAATTATTATTGATTACTTTAATGAGTATAGCGATTGCTCGCCACTATAGTGTGGAATGATACTTTGTGTGATATTTGGAGGGTAACTCATGTATGATGACAGAGATTTTAACATTTATGGTTCGGATATTGATATTGTATTAACAGACAGGGGGCAAGAAAAACAGCACATCATTTCGCCACCGCCAAAACGCAAACGGAGCAAAGGCAATGCTCGTGTTGTTTTGCTTTTCGTAATGTGCCTGATAGTGGCTGCTGCCGCTGGATTTGCCGGTAGTGTTGTTGCACATTTGTTTTTTGTAGATCAAACAGAAGGCCAAGCGACTGCGAGTTTTTATGGGCGAGAGGTTGAGCGAGCATATGATAACTACGATACGGATGTAGATTTGCCTGCATCCGAAATTCCATATTTGCCACAGGCAGACGAGCATGACAATGATTCATTTGCATCAGCAACGATTGTAAATGCGTTTGGTAGGCAGCAAAAGACCACGGCAGAGGTTGCGGCAGCGGTGAGGGATTCTGTTGTTGAAATAAAAACAGAGACGATTACAGCTGGGATGTGGGGTGCCCGCAGAGTGACCGAGGGCGCTGGGAGCGGTGTTATAATAAGCGAGGATGGGATTATTATAACCAATCATCATGTCATAAGTCAGGCAGCCAGCATAACGGTCAGTCTGGCAGATGGTCAGGAGTTTGAGGCAAGGCTTATCGGCGCTGATGTCAGGACAGATACGGCAATCATTAAAATTGAGGCGACGGGGTTATCCCCGGCTGTCTTTGGGGATTCAAGCAGTTTGGCTATTGGTGAAGATGCACTTGCGGTGGGCAATCCGCTCGGAGAGCTGGGCGGAACGGTCACCAGTGGTATAATTTCCGCTTTGGATCGCGACATTGTTCTGGATGGTGAAATCATGTCGTTGCTGCAAACAGATGCGGCGGTCAATCCGGGAAATTCCGGCGGAGGTTTGTTCAATATGTATGGTGAGCTAATTGGCGTTGTTGTCGCTAAGTCCGGTGGGGTTAATATTGAGGGCTTGGGTTTTGCGATTCCGTCCAATACGGCAAAGTGGGTTGCAAGTGATATATTGAGTTATGGTTTTGTCAGGGGTAGGGCTGATGCGGGTCTGGAGATTGTTGATATTAATTCAACGCAGCTTGCGCATCGTTATGGGGTTAATCAGTTGGGAATTTATATTCTCAGCTCAGAACATGAGCAGCTTGTACGTGGAGACAGGGTTGTTGCAATTGACAATAGGGTTGTTGAGGGTCAGTTGGGATTTAATGCTGCGTTAATGAGTAGGGCTGTGGGTGAAACAATATCCGTCACGGTGGTTCGTGGTGGGCAGGAGGTAACAGAAGAGATTATGCTGAGGGAATGGAGACCTTAATGGAATGTGGGGATGTGTGGGTGTTACTAATGATTTTCACCTGATAACCCTTACCGACACACTTACCGACCTGCCATCAACCGTGATGGTAATGGTGGTAGAGCCGACCCTACGCGCCGATATCACCCCAGCTGCATTAACCGTTGCAATATTGTTGTTTCTGGTAGCATATGTAACCCTCTGATTGGTTGCATCGGCTGGAGTGATTATCGGATTGAGTTGATGATTTTGTCCGACCCTGAGCGTGATGCGGCGCTGCGCAACTGAGACAGATGTTACAGGGATTCTGTCTCTGGCTGCGACAGCATCAGAGGTGGTTGCATCCTGAATGCCCAAAGGATTGATAGGAGCATTAGCGCCAGGAATAACACGAACGCGGACAAGCAAAGGTTCAGCAATGCCGGATATACTTACCCGTATATCTACAATACCAACGGATATCCCTGTGGCAGAGAAAAAGTGATTGAGTGGGTCGGGGTCACTATCGTTTAATGTTACGGCCAATATGCCCGGGGCGCTACTTGTAAATGAGGCTGTGTTTAACTGGGCTTGCGTTAACCCGGTTGCGGGAGCCAGTACGACGGAAATGACGGATTCCAATGTGTGCAGTGGCTCACGTGTTGTGCCGACAGGGATTTGGAAGGCTGCGATAATCTCAACCGGTAATGTAACCGTTCTTGCATCCTGCGTAACGACAATCTGACCAAGCCCAGGATTATGGGCGGTGAAATTTGCATTAATCCCAGCGCCAGTGATTGTAATGAAGTGGTCATTGGCACTTCTGACATTAAATGCAGACCCAATGTCGATTCCGTGATTTACTATAATCGCTCCAAACGGCCCCATAAACGAACCGCTATCACCTTCATGTAGGTGCACTGTAGGTATGGGCTGCGGTGCAAGGTCATTTACAACCGTAAAATTAAACACAGGGGCTGTTGCCGCAGTGCCTACTTGTGGAGGTATCTCACGTGGCAACCCACCTTGATTAAGCAGATTTCGAAATCCGGCATTGGTTGTATACCGTACTTGTGCAGAAATTCTTTGCTCCCATCTGAATCCTATTGGCGGCAGATTGTTGGGATCAAAATTTATTGCGGGCATCTGTCCCCAGTACCTTCTGAAAGTAGTTTCAACAAGTTCAGGTGCACCACCTGTTTCCCTATCGCTGTCATTAACGAAAGTCCAGGCTGTTATCTGTAGGGGCGCTGGTAATAAGGAGTCATCCGGACTAAACAGCTCTCGATAAGCAAAGCCACCATCTATTGCAAAGACTATTGCCGGTGTATTCGGTTGGGTTTCTCGAAGACGCATGTATGTTGATAAAGATATTTCACCGCCTCTGGCAGGCAGATCATTTGTTCTGAGTGTAATAGCGGGTGGAGCGGGCATTATCCATGCAAAAAATTCGTTGCTGCCTGCCGAGTCCGCTGTTTTTACAACCAACCAAACATCGGTAGGGTTCGCATTGCCGGCTCTTGTAAGCGCGACGCCGTTTACATCGGTTATAATCACATGACCTGACTGAACATCATTGAAGCTGACCCCGGCCGGATTGAGCGGAGACAGTGTGTTGGAGCCGGAGCTTCTGACCTGAAGGCCGGACAGGACTTCATCAATCAGTGGATTAAATATTTGTGTATCTGTTGCGGCATCCAGTACGAAAAACGGAATGTCGCGTCCACTTGTACCAAACCATCTGCCGCGAGGATCCTCATGCAAGCCCCATCCCGGTGGGGGATTGACTACAGAGGGTGTAAACACCACATGGGCAAGCCCCATAGATTGAGCCTGCAAAACATTGGTAATCGAACTATATGACAAATGCAAGCTGGTTGGTGTTCCAAGTACAAATCCGCTGGGCTGCCTGGATAAGTAGACAGACTCCGGAGTTGCTTCAAATACCGACCAGCTCATATCACGCGGCGGTTGACCGGGCTCTACGGCATGGATTGTGTTAAAATCACCAACTCCGGGTATGTTAATGGTTCTTGGGCTATTCATCGCAATTTCCATAACACGGCCATGTAAATTATCCCACTCCCAGCGTCTTGTCTGACCGGGGCGACCGAGGTCGAATTCCATCATTGATATGCCACGCGGAGCAGAGATGATATACCTTGGTTCCGCGACTTCCGGGCCAAACTCGCTGTTTGCACGTACTGTGATAGAAGATCTGCCTATGCCGTCGGTCATTATCCTCGGAACAGCTCCCGGAGGTGTTTCAACGCGAGCATGTGAAGTTCTGCCGTTGTCAAGTGTAAATAGGACAACCGGGTTTGAGCTTTGCCACACAAATGTTTCGGGCAGTACATAGTCTGAGGCTATGGGATAGATTTGTAGGAAGTTGGCCGGATATGGCTGACCATCTCTACCTCTGTTTTCTATGACAGACCTGACTACAATCACTTCATAGTCAATCTGAGGCCTGATGACTACGGTGAGTTGTGCAGAAGCGAGCGGAGCAGCGGAGGGTCTGCTTGTATCAACAAGGCGCACCTCGATAGTAGCCTCAGGATGCTGACCATCCGGCATGAGCGGAGGATTGTTTGTTGCAGTGATTATGCCGCTTGCGATATCAACAGTTGCAAGATCGGGATTTAAGGAAGACCACCTAAGTGCCAACGGATTTGAAACATGATTGACTAAAGTGCCTTGAATAGCGGTGAGCACCCTAACTTGATTTGGTCTGGTTTGAGATCCGGCTTGAAGTGAGAGTCTGGTTGGCTCTATAAAGAGCTCATAATCAGAGTCTGGGGCGATGACCCAGATATTGACGGTGGCTCTGTTATTTGGGTTGTTTGTAGCAGTGACAGTAATGACAGCCGGAGTTTGGCTTCTCCCTGTTGCAGTCACGATTCCATTTGCTGAAACATCAGCGATTACACGACTGGTTGAACTCCACGCAATTGTGGTCGCATTTGCTGGAACGATGTTTAGATATGTTGGGTCCCAGAGATTAAGCATATCCCCTTCGCGCATTACGATGTCTCTTTGACGAAACGACAAATTACCGGTTACATCAATCGGCCCCCTGACACTTACTGTGATTGTGGCAGACCTACCGCTGGGCGTATGCGCGACGGTCAAAAAGTCATTACCTTGCCTGATTGCATTAAATGAAATGGTGTTGGCCGAATCGCCTGTTCCGCGTCGGGCATCTGCAACCGGTGTGGCCGGATTGGTTCTCCAGGTCAAGGTGAGAGACAGCTGAGCAATCTCGCTTGGAGTCAGCGGCCTGGTCTGATTTGCGCCGGAGCCTGTCCTTATTATTACAGTCAAGGTTGAAACAAATGCGGGTGAGCCAACGGCAAAATTAGCACCTGCATTGTTTGGTGTAACGGCTATAGAAACTATTTCGGCATCGTTGGGATGGACGGTGCCCGGTTGATTAGCCGGATCGCGGAGATAATTGCGGATTGCATCAACAACTTGTTGTATATTTCGATATGGAATGAAATTCCAAAGGAACTGAGCCATTTGGTCTTTTTGCGCATTTGTAAAGCTGCTGTACGGCTCGGCGCCGGTCTGAAACTGCAATATAGCAGCATGGGTTGCTGTTTCGATGATTCTGCGAAGCGCTCCTGCATTTTCGGCGCTGTTGATTTGGCTGAGTAGCGCAGTTTCGGCAGCTAGACGCTGTTGTACAGATCTGTCAAAGGCGGTTCTTACGGCGGCAGGATTTGCAAAAATAGTTCTTCTGGCAGTCAAAAGCTGCTCGGCAATCCACTGTCTACCTGCTGCGGAGAGTGCGCTGTACTGACTGCTTAGCGAGGTGTCGATAGTTAAATCTTGGGAGAAGCCCTGATCCTCCAGAATACTTCTTGCCTCCGTATGTGAAACGGCACGATTTATGGCATCCAGCCCTCGATTACCTCTGTTTGGCACGCCGAGCGGATTGTCTGATGCCAATATCCGCCTTGTGGCTTCAGCACCTGTATATGGTGCGGCACTTTGTGAGATGCTGTACATAATTCTATTGTCGAAGTTTCTTTGCAGGACATCTCTTTGTAAAGCAGTCAGAGCAGCCAGGTGCATAGTTGAGCTGGTAAACAAGATGTTGTCGGTTATATGTCCGCCCCAATTGATATGCAGACTTTCCCTGAGTGTGCCAAGCTCTCTTCCGGGCTCGACAAACACAGGCAGATAGATAAGCAAACCGAGCCTTCCATCGTGGGTGTCGAGATGCCTAGGAGGTAAAGTGATAGGTGCACCATCGACATATATATGAGTTATGGTAGCCGTTGTGCCGGCTTGTAAAGGTGCGGGAACAAAAAAACCAATCCAATAACCCCAGCGCTCGCCTCTTTGAGTCAAAGGTACACGATTTGCTGCCGCCTGTGAAACATGGACTTCGGAAGCTGCACGCCCGGAAATCATCGTAAGTGTAAGCGATGTTTGGTCAAAGGGTGCGCGGGAATTAATATTTCTCAGCAGTTCGATTTGCAAGTTGCTTGCGGCACTGATTCTGTCAATGTTGCTGTTTGGCCATTGTGTTTCAGGACTGAAGATTGATTGGCCGGAAACCATTGCAGTGATATTGTTGCCCAAAGTCAGAAGCTCAGGAGTTTGAGCTAAGGTGGTGCCAGAAGCGGTTATGAGCGCATTGTGTATATTGCCGAGGCCGGTCACTGAGGCATTTGGAGCAGAAATCGTGAGGTGATCAACAGAAGTGTTTGCAGCCAAATTAAAGTTTGCACCCTGGCCTGCATCAAAGCGGGCATTGGTCACATGTCCCGAATTAAGCCTTACATCCACCTCGGAGCCGTCGATATTCAAGTCAAGTAGATGAACACCGGTTAGGTTAATGACGGAACCATTGCGAGCATTTTCCAATATGGTGACCTCAGCAACGCCACTTCCGGATAGTGTAAATCCGGAAACGGCCTCTAGTATGGGTGCATATGAATTGTTTGTGATTGAAATACGCGTATCTGCTGCAAAACTGGCGACAAAGATACCTTCGGTTACGGTTGTGTTAGACAAGGTTACGCTGTTTGAACCTCCGCCACGCACGACCAGACGGCCATTTATTATTGTGTCTGCAATAATAACTTGGCCTGAACCGACACCATCTCCGATTACGAAGTCGCCGTCAATTACCGAATCGCGGAGGTCCGTGTTGGGGGAGCGTGTCAGAAGCGTACCTTGTAGATAGACATTTGAAAACCCAGCTTCAGGTCTGAAGATATTTGCGAAAATATTATCGAGGATTCTGACCGCTTCTGCGCGTGTTAGAAAGTCGTTTGGGCGAAATGTTCCGTCCGGAAAGCCTGACAAAAGGCTACGGTCAACAAGCGCTGCTACATGTGCTCTGGCATAGTCTGCAATGGAGATGCTGTCGGAGAAACGTGCGAGCGTATGATCAGAATAAGCGGATTTGCCCACGGCTCTTGCAGCAAGAGTTGCTGCATCCTGCCGCAGTAAGGTTCCATGCGGGTGCATTGTTCCGTCGGGACGGCCTTGAGCAATCCCCATTTGATGGGCTGCTGCAACAATCCCACGGAGGTTATCGGGAAGGTCAGTGACATCTGTGAAACTGGGAGCGCCTGTGGGCGCGGATGCACCCATGGCGCTTACGAGTAACGAGAAGAATTCGATGCGTGTGATGTGCTGATTGGGGAGAAAGTGCTCGCCAGAAAAAACTGTGCGGTCAATAAATCCCAGACTGTCCCACCTGCCTATTGAATCGGTGGCCCAATGATTGGCAACATCTGTAAACATATCTGAGGCAATTGCATCAGATGTTACTTCGGAAGAGAATGTGCCGATTAAAATAATGAGCATCAGTAGAATTGAAAGCGTCCTTTTTAAAAACTTCATGGGATATCCTCCGGGACATAGGTAGTGCGAACACATCAAGGCGTTGCAAAAAGTCATATAAAGTCATATTAGGGCTAAAACTACTCATTATTTTGTATCGCAATTTTTGCAGGTTTACTTTAGGATAAAGGCTAAATAAATCTGGCAAGAGAATGCTTCAGCATTTACCTTTGAGCAAAGGGTGCGCAGGCGAGTATAGTACAAACAGCAAAAATTCGATAGAAACAAATAAAAAATCGAGTAAAAATGTAAAAGATGTTTTAACAAGATGCACAGAATTTGTATACTTTAAATAGTCCGATAAGCGAAAAAAGGGTTGGTAATTCAGACTATATTGCTCAAAATCATTTAAAAAAATGAGTGCTCAAAGGGCTGGG
>WQUY01000047.1 GCA_009781855.1 Oscillospiraceae bacterium
CTGAATCCCTGGAAGTTGCAAGGCCGATCGATGTATATTTTTTAGCAAGCTCACGTATTTGTCTTTCCGTCATTCTGCTTCCTTGCAATGAAAGGAACAAAGCATCCTGATGTTTCGGGTCAAGTGTATCGTCAGAAGCGCGTTCTGCATCAAGATATTCCGTTACGACTTTGATGACGGACTGATTGAGAGGCATCGTTGACTCTTTGCCGCGTTTTCTGTAGATTTTGAACTCCCCTCTTTGGAAATGAAACGATGAAACGTTCAGCTGCTGCAATTCCGATAGCCTGAGTCCGTATGTCAGAAACAGGATGAGGATGGCTTTGTCTCTTTTTTTCGTTTTTTCCCAGAACTCCTTTTCTTTTTTCGTCAGCCCGTCGCCTGTCGAAACGGCGTCAAGCATAACCATTACTTCGTTGTCCTGAAGCGCTTTGATTTCGCGCTCACCGGCTTTTGGAAGACGTATCGGATCAAACCCGTCTGTAATGTTTTTGTCTATAAGTTCATCCCGGTATAGATATTTGAATAACACTGAAATCGAAGATTTTTTTCTCGCCAGAGATTTGTTGTGGTTTTCGTAAATGTAGATGGCCTTGTCCGTTTCGGTTTCATATCGTCTGCAATAATCAAGAAACGCATTGATGTCCATCGCTTTCATTTGATTAAAATCGCTCAAAGGGATCTCTTTTGTTTCTTTGGCGTTCGTGATATGGGATTCTTTGATCAGATAATTGCAAAAAAACCGGATGTCTTGCAGATACGCAAGTCTGGTCATCGGAAGCACATTGCTTTTGAGGTATGCAAAAAAGCCACGCAAAAAACCGGGCAATTCCTTTTCGGCTTCCTGGCACTGGCGTATGATCTCATTTTCTTTCATGACGACATTATCAGGTTTGTCGCTCTTATTATGTATCTTGATTTCTTTTCGTGTAGCCATGTGGTGTTGTCCTCACTAACAATATAAGTATATCAAGAGTTTGGGTGTTTGTGAAGATAAATCGTATAAATCAAATGACCCGACGTGGTACGCATCGTTGAGAGGCGTGTCGGGTTCTGTTGCCTAGTTCTTTTATTATTTAATCGCTTGGTTTTAATTTTAACATGTAATTGCCGATATTTCAGCAACTATATGCAGAAAATAAAATCAAATGTATTTTCAAAAGGACAAAACCATCTTTGCCTCGTTGGTTTTTAAGAGATTGGATTTATGTGCTTCCTTTCAAATTCACCGGTGTCAGGGTTGCGAATCAGTGCGTAAATGTCATGGAACGTAGGCGATATCTTAAATAGAATTATATCCTCGCAAAACATATTGATAAATATTGATGGCACGCCATCAGTTCCTGAAACAAAATTTTCATGTACAAGCTCCACGCCACTCCCATCATTCCTTATTCTGTACAGATCATGCTGACGATTTTCATCTCCTTGAGCCATTACTGTGAAATATATCCATTCACCTACCGAATTTATATGACGACGAATCATTCCCTCGTTAAAATATATTTCTTCCGCGAGTCCGTCATCATTGATTACGAATATTCTGCTACCCTCCCAGTGTGGTGTCGAAAAAAATATTCTTCCGCTGCTTGCTGTTCTATTTGTTATAATCCCGAGAACGCCCAGTTCATGCCCTGGCAAGTTTCGAATATTGTGCGGCATTCTGTCTTCTATCGTTCCGTTTTTAAGATTCAGCCCAAATAAAGCAAAATCATAGGAAAAATGCAGTTCGCTTCCATCAGGATTTATGGAAAAGAAAATGCCTCCCGTTCCGTAAGTTGTTATCTCTCTTGTTTCAAGGTCAAATGATTTTAAACTTATCGGATAAAAATGTCCAAAAAATATTTTGCCGTGCGCTACAATAAATCCGTCAAACCTACTGTCATAAGTGATTTCAGAAGCACTAAGTACCTGTGTCAATTCGCTGCCATCGAGATTCATAGAATATATCGTTTCAGTTCTGCGGTCTAAAAAATATACTCTATTATCATAATACTGCAGATCACTGAACATAGCTAAATATTCCATACTACCTGGACTTATTACCGCTGGGTCTTCATGGAAAGTTTCATGAAGTACCAGTGTTTCAATCTTTTCAAATGCTCTGTCTGTTCTGTGAATCCCAAGACCATCGGCAAGAAATATATATTCCTCCACCATAACGGCAAAACCCCAGTATTGTATGTTGTTATTTTGATTCAGCCCTCTTACAGTATTGATGCTTGGTGTTTTTGATTCTTCAGAAGTCCCGCCAACATAGTGATTACAAGCAAATAGTAGACCAGATACCCCGACGCAAACTATCAACAGAGCAAGTTTGCGTGTTTTTTTCGCAAGGTTTTTCATAACGAACCTCTCTTTCAATTGTTTCGATATAATTGTGGATTTTAATTATAACATTTTTTTATTCAAATAGATCAAACTCTTTCAACCAAAAATCGACTCATCATCACTTCGAACAATTCTATAGCGCGCTCAATTAAGCTTATGCGGCTTAATTGAGCGCTTTGCCGCGATGTTTTATTTATACATCTATTACAATTGTAATCTTAACGATTCTCTTGATTAAGGTCCGATGAACACCCATTCCGCATAGAGAGTCGCGTTGTATTGAATAACGAAGCTTCCTCCCGAGGGGATGAATGCGCCCCTTGTTGGGTGATCCAAGCGCCAACCCACTTGAATCCAGCTTGGTCTGCTAAAGGCGCTGGGGTCAGTTGTGACGATATTCCTGCGATCAAACGGTTCACGCACTGCCATTGTGCCGGTCCCACCATTGGCGTTATAGGTTACGGTGAACTTGAAGCCTGCATGTTCGGGTTCTGGATTATGGAATTCTTGCAACATATCAATCCGCCCGGTGAACATCCAATGCGCATAGAGAGTCGCGTCGTATTGAATCACAAAGCTACTTCCAAAAGGTACAGTTGCACCTCTTATTGGATCATCCAAACGCCAACCCATTTGAATCCAACCTGGTCTGATAAAGGTACTTGAGTTAGCCATAACAATTTCTCCGCGTTCAAACGGTTCGCGTGCAGCCATTGTGCCGATTCCGCCATTGGCGTTATAGGTCACAGTGAATTCGGTATTCTCTAGTACAGGAAAACTTAGTATGCTATTGCCGGGATCCGGTGTCACGATCAAATTAAACTCGGAAGCAGACTGGTCAATCAGCTCTTCGGTATAGTCCGTACTTGAGATATGGTCTCCATAGGCAAAATGCTTTACAAGAAGCCCCGATGGATTGGCAATGTTGTTGGCACGAAACTCATAGACACCCGGCTTCAGCACATATTGATATCTTTGAACGGTGTCATCAATAAGCCATTTGTAGCCGACTCTTTCCATGCTTCTGCCGATGCCGGTTCTGTACAGTGTATTTCCGATTGCGATGATTTCAACCTCTGTGCTACTGCGATGGGTTGCCTCACCGCCCACGGGCGATTCAAGCTCAAAGAGGCTCACATTGCCCATGCTTTGAATCGATACGGATACGGCATTGCCATCCAGTTCCCACGAGGTTATCGCTTGTGCATCGCAAAACGCAAGAACATCTTCTTCGGTATAACTCGCCGGAAGTGAGGCCATAAAGGCTTGTCCGTTTTGTGCCCAAGCCACTACCCAGCCGTCAGGTTCACGCGTATCAAACGTTACCCATTTCGTTATTGCATACGTTATCCCGTTGAACTCTTCAAAAAATTCGGCTATTGCGCCGCGTCCAAAAAAGTCAGTGGTGGCGTTTTCAGCGGCTATTGAACGCGACCAGATGAAGTTTGCCACATCACCGGCCACATTCGTATTATGAAAAGTTAACACGTTCGAACCATGAACGCTGATGCCCGCAGGCGCAAATCCCTGTTTGACATATGTCGGTTTATAAAGCGCGGTAATGTTTTGCAAGGAATCAAAGCCGTGCGCTTCAATATTGCCAGAAATCGCAAAGGCCGCAACTTCCGATATGGCAAATTCGCTGAATTTTGCCATGCCGATTGCCGCTAAAAGTTCATCCGCATCGGCAAAGAATAACGGTGCTTCACTTGCCAATGTTATCGGTTCTTCCAAATCAGAGTTATTTGCACCATAACCGGTGAAAAGAAACACTGTTGCTATGAGTATTGTTATTACAAAGACTAAGCCTATTTTACTTGTTTTCGTAAACATGCCTTTTCCTCCTATTAAATTAATATGCAGGGTTATAACATCCGGGGTCCGGGCCTTACAGTGAGGGAAAATTCGGAAATATCCTGCTCTGCAAGCCCTGCGCTACGATCGATGCTTGTTACCGGCTCTCCATCTATGAAGTGCATAACAAGCAGTCCGGGGTCTCCAATGACACCTTCGGCATGGAAGGTGTAAGTGCCCGGCTCAAGCACAAATTGATACCTCGATAAACCTGCGCCTATTCCGTAACGGTAACCTATTCTCCTTACGCTTTCGCTGTCGTTTTTGTACAGATAGATCCCAGGAGTAGGGCTGATGATTTCATTTCCAACTTCATCAAAGATGCGGATGTTTTCCATGCCCTGAATCGACACGGATATGGCATTGCCTTGGAGTTCCCAGGCCGTTACCGGAACGGCGCGGATGAAATTAACAATTTCTTGTTCGGTGAAGCAAACAGGGAATTCCGTCTGAAATGCATATCCGTGTTGTCCCCAGCTGGCTCGGTCATCTCCGATCCAGAGAAGAGCCTCATCTCTCGGATCGTCACGTAACCACATAAACTCAGGTGGAGCTGTTCGAAACAAAGAGGGTGGCAAGCGATTGTTTGCCGGAGAATACCACAAACTAATCGGAGAATTTGGTTCGAAATCCCAAAACTCTATTAGAACCAGATGGAAGCGGTCGGGCACATCAAGCGGCATAAAAAACTCGCTGAGTTGCCCGATTCCATCGCGCCCGCGTCGTAATTCATGGAACTTGTCAATTGCAATCGCATCCAAGAGGCTTTCCAGATTGTAAAACCGGGGAGGACTTATTAGTCCATCACACATTGCTATATGCTCCGCTTCATATTCTGGAAGTTCTGTGTCGATAGCGAATGCGCTTGCACTACTCAAAATCATCATCATTATCAGAAACAAAACGATCCATCGTTTCAATCTTTTTTTCATTATCATTTCAGTCCTTTCCATTATCAAATCCTCGTGCGATTCTCAAAAATAATTCCTCGGCACCTATAGCACCAAACATTTTCAACATTCTGCGCAACATCACCCCAATGATTGTTCATAATGCAGGCAACCTGACATGAAGCTTGGTCAGGAACCCCAAAATTATGCGACCATTCATGCTGTACAATATGTGCCGAAAGATCGTGGGTGCTGGAATTAATTGATCGGCGTCCCACACTATTCGATGTTGTTAGTTGTGCGAATCCTAGTGCCACAGTTCCACGATAGTGGCTAGTATGAAACCCTGCGTCATTTATAAAACAAAGATCGCCCGCAAAAAACATCGTATGCAATCCTCGGTTTTGCACATTAGCAGGTACACGGTCGCGCAACGTAACACCAATCATATATCTTCCGGCTGAGTGATGCGCAGTGCAACAAGATACTCCCTGCGGCAATGTTAATGATAAGTTATGATCTCGACAAAGAAAATCCGGGCGAATCATATTTCGGCTCTCATTATTAGGCGCACATTCGGTTTTAAGAGAATCTACTCGGGTTATATTCCCCTGTATATTCATTCTTAAACCGAAAGTCCTTTCAAAAGCAAACGCCGCTCTATTGGTAATATTGCGAAGTTCGTTCCAGTAAGCAGCTTCATTCGCATGACGTTCTGTATCAAATAGGCTGTCCGCATATAGAAACACATCGACATTGCGAATGCTTTGCCATCCCCGTGGTGCCCAGTGTGCATAAAGTCTGACTTCCCCTACCTCATCAAAGCGAACTCTTGGTTGTCCCAATGTATATTGCGGGTTACGATTATTGAGGTACCCGGCTCTGCTCCAGCCTAACAATATATGGCCTGTTCTTTGCAAATTGCCACTATTACCCGCAAGCCTAACCGAGGTATTAACCTCCACATTAACTTGAGATGGCGGTGTACTCCCTGTTATACCAGAAGTGCCGGGAGGCGGATTGCTTACATATGTAATCGTAACCGTTTGCCGTTGCCGCTCGACTATGTAGAAATGTCTTACGCTCCATGTCCATGTAACTCCATTGTCCACTGACGTACCAACTGCAACCCTATACCTGTGTCCGACGGTGAGTTGGTTTGAAGCTACCGGAAAGCTTGTTCCGCTTACATCTCGTTCTGGTATTATCATTATACCGTCATTGCCTACACTGAGGTCGCGGAGTGCCAAACGATGCCTTGCCCCGGCTCTTCCTGTCCAAGTAATCGTTAAGTTTTGCAATGGCAATGGTATCCGCTGATTCTCATATTCGGGAAATGTGATTGCAGCAGATGGTGGATCAAGTGGGTTGTCCTGCACAGCCGCTTGTATTACAAGAATGGTTCTTATTATACCTCCGCTCGAAACCGTGATGGTTCCTTGCCGCTGGCTTCCTGTGTTGGCAGAAGCATTGATTCTGAATGAACCGTTGCCGGTATGGTTTGTGGGCAGGATATTTGAGATGGTAAGCCATGACGGTGCATTGCTGCCTACATGCCAAGTTGTGTTGGATGTTACGTGTATTGTCCTGCTTGACGCTTCCCTCGGCACTTGCCACGTTCCTGCAGGGTCAATTGTTAAAGTCGCCGTTATCCTGGGTTGTGTCACGTGGATGAATCTCGTTGTACCTCCACCCGAAACTGTGACGATTCCGCTTCTCCCGAATGCTTCACCCGCATTTGAGGCAACATTAATGGTAAATGAACCGTTGCCGGTTTGATTTGCAGGCGCGATATTCGAGATAGTAATCCATGACTGATTGCTGCTTACGCTCCAGGTTGTATCAGACCCCACGGTGATCATCCTGCTCGACGCTTCCCCCGGAGCTTGCCATGTTCCTGACGGTGAAACGGTCAGTCTGGCCAGATATCGTATTTGTCCGCCAAAATATTGTTGATATACATTCCTCGCATTTGCCGGTATCATTGCAATAACATCCCTGCCGCTGAAATCACGCAGCTTCGTCAAAAACAGGTTCAGCTTGTCAAGGTCAGTTCGGGGTACTTCGTCATGCGGCAACGCTCGAAAATAGTTAAAGGTGTCGGTAAAAGGCTGCCATCCGATATTGCCTGAAATCGTTCCAAGCACATACGCCATGCTGTAGTTGCTATAAACCCCTCGGCGCATCGCTTCGTTATGGTTAATTTGCCCTAGTCCGCGATAGGCATAGTTTCTCATATATGTTCTGAACTCGCCTCCTTGGAATGTTCTACTGCTACTGCCTCCTGCATTTGCCATTCTTCTGCCAGTGGTGGCATAATAGTAGTAAGAGAAAAAGGCCGCCATCGCTTCCGCTTCAAAGCTCCATCTGAAATTGTCAAAGTTATGGCCGATTTCGTGGATGGGCATCTCCGTAGTTTCTATATTCGTTGCCCTCATCCGCTGTGCATGGTCAATCGAATACAGATGCCAATCATTATGTATGCCAAGAAGCTGCCAATGAATTGGAAACCCTGCCCATCCTTCCGTATATCTCGGCAAGTGTCTTACGTGGTCAATACGCATTCTGCCCGGAGAAGAACCACCGATGAAGTGATGCAACACGTAAAATCCCTCGTTTGCAGCATCCATAAAACGGTTAGTAAGGTCAGGCCCAAGAGCATCGGTGAAGATCCTGTCCAACCTGAAATCAACGCTGCTTCTTTGGTGCAAAACAATATTCGCAGGCGGCGCTGACGTGGTTACAGCAATTTGTTGACGATGCCACCTCTGCCCATCCCAAGAAAGTGCCTCTAAAAAATATGTAACGCCCGGTGACAAGTTTGGTATGGTGTGTCTGCCCGATCTTCCAGGGGGATGTCCCTGTCCGAACAGCCAACGCCATTGGCTGATTCGTGGTTCCCATATGCCCACGGAGTTATTGGCCGAGTTGTTGTTGGCAAACCATAAATCAACGGTAATGGATGTGTTTGTAACGCTGACGAGATTGATACTCACATGGCTATTCGCCACGGAAAGTGGTTCTACTTGCACGCCAACTTCAGACATATAGTCAAAACGTAGAGCGGCATCCGTTGTTACAGATTCAAAGCTTTCATCATTTATAACCATAGGCTCAAGCATATCTGATAATATTCTTTCTAAAAACATATTATCAAATTCCGGTACACTTGTCACTTCATTACCCTCGAATACCCGTACTCTTCCGTCATCGGATGCCCGTCCTGCCGCATGGCGGTGTATGCTTGCTCCTGTATCTTGGAAGCGCAGATCAACTCGATAGGCACTCAACACACGCAAAAAAGCCGAGTCGATTATCTCACCATCTTTCAAGTCAAAGATGGTTCTATAGTTGTGAAAAATGTATTCGCCGCTATAGCCATCACCGAACAACTCTGTGAACCTTTGCCGGAGCTGATAATTGCTATATCCGCTTTCGAGTAGTTCCAGATATTTTCGCCTGTTTTCGCTTATAGCCGGTTCTTCTATTTCTTCGAACGTTTCAAACAAAAAGAATTCTTCAAATGCTTCTTCAAGCATTGAGAATTCTTCATAACCTGCTATATCCCAATTGAATTGTATATCTTGTTGCTGATAAAATGCCCCTGCGGCCTCAGCGACAAATGCGCCGGAGCTACCGAAAGTCATTAGGATTGCCAAAAATACGGCAATTAGTTTTTTCGAATTTCTATTCATATGACCATTGTCCTCCTTAGTATTATACAGTTACAGTGATTGATATCTTCTGTGAGAATTGCAATTGTTGCTGCAATGTTTCCATTTTGATTTTTAGATAACTTCAGTCATGGTTTAATACTTTTAGAGATTTTCTCTATTCTTTGTATTCAGCGCCTACTATTGCGAAATCCGGAATATATGAAAATCTCTTTTTCGTTCACAATCTCATAGGCATCACCTCCACATTTTTCGCGTCGACAACTACTATTAAATTATTTTAACTTTCCTGATTTATAACCCCACAAACATCCAAAGCGCATAGAGCGTTGCGTGATATTGAATCACAAAGCTACTTTCAAGAGGCACAGTTGCACCGCGTATTGGATGATCCAAACGCCAACCGATTTGGATATGCCCCGGGTTGGTAAAGGCACTAGAGCCGGCTGTAACGATATATCCGCGTTCGTACGGCCCTTGTGCAGACATTGTACCAATACCGCCATTGGCGTCATACGTTACCATATGCAACGATGGGGCATCCCCCATCTCAAAAATGGCTCGAAACCCTGTCCAGCCCGCCGCTAAATAAGCGGAAGTAGTTCCGACCGGTACAAATAAATCAATGTTGGAGCGATCAACGCCATAAAATCGATCGTTGCCGTTGATGTCCGGAGGTGTTGTTGCAAAAAGAGTCACACGTTCTAAACCGGTATTGCGCAAGAAAGCAAAACGCCCGATGCTCGTAACACTGGCGGGGATGGTAACCTCTGTTAAGGACTCACTGCCCCAAAAGGCATAATCGACAATTCGCGCTGTGCCCTCAGGAAGAACGATACTTGTCAAAAGACTTTGGCCATGAAATTCTTCGTTGTTTAAAAAAGCCATTCTTCTAACCAGCGCAGAAGAACATACATAGCAAAAAGGCATACCCGCCCAGCGCATCATACACCCTTGATGAGGACGAAAGCGATTCATGACACCGCTTTCCGCAAAAGGAAATATACCATGATACGGCGGTACAGACATGCCGGAATGATCAACATCTAGCCAATGTCGCCACCTCATGGTATTCGGGTCGTTGTTTGTCGTTCTGTTTGGGTATTCTCCCGGCGACCCTCCACCTCCCTCTACCCACCAATACTCGTCGGCCAATCCGCCGACAGAATGTCCAAGTTCATGGATCGTAATAGGCGCTGCCGAACCCGCAGTAATGGAAGAAACAGCAAAAGCGCCACCGGCTCCACCAAACGTAGTGGTATTCACCAAAAGGACGATGACATCCCATACCGGCGTATGCGCTTGTGTCACTTGAATCACTCGATTGATTCCGACAAAATCGTTTGTAGGCCAATGGGCAGGATATAGTAATCGTTGCGTGACTCCATCCGCCCAAAATGTACTACGGAAGAAGTTATCAACATTAGGTCGGTAATTCGAGTCTGTCAGATGGTCACGGCGCGCGCCCGATTCATTGGAAATAACCTTGATTGCATAGACATTGATCGCATCCGCAAAAGAACTAAAAGGATGAAAAGCGACAATTTCGTCAGCGACCAATGTTGCCGCTTCAATAAAACGATTTTGCTCCGCCGCAGTAAATCCGTCGCCCAATATGGTTATGACAACGTTTTCTGTATCCGGGCCATTGTATCTGATTGGTACAACTTCAAACTGAGTATGCGGTGCAACTTCAAACGGTATTTGCAAAGGGTCAATCGGCACCTCTACCCGTTCAATATATCCATCTTGCGAGAATACTTCCACAGAAACAGGCATACCTCTTTCGCTGCCACCGTTGTGTTGGATATTCCCTCTGTTCAAGCGCTGTGCTGCCCATGCTTGGAGTTCAGCTTCATTCGCTTGCGTGCGGTTCATGCAGCCGTTGTGATCACACGCAGAGGATGACGCATGAGCGAATGTCGGCGTTACAGCAGAAAGCATCAGCAACGCGACAAGCATACATGCAACAAATCGTTTCTTTATCTTTGTCATTTTGTATCCGCCTTTCTTTGATTTCTTCATATCACATCAGATTTGGCAAAGCCACTCTCTCCCAAACTTCGCGGCCGTTCACATCGAGATAGAAATCATGCTCAATCGCAGCCTCCATGATTTGGTAGAAAGCCCAATGCGCGTTGGTTAAGTCATTGAACAATTGGATGTCATTCAAGTGTTCATCAATAGTGGCCGGGTTAGGTGTTCTTTCGAGTACGCGGTTCATTATGGTGACTGCTTCCGCTCTGGTTGTTGCATTGTTCGGGCGAAAAGTACCATCTTCAAAACCGGTTACCCAACCTCTGTTGTTGGCGTTATTGATGTAAGCGATCGCCCAATGCGTTTCTGCAACATCGCTAAAGGCGCTGACGCCGCTATCACGCAACTCAAAGAATCTGGACATAACCGCTGTCAATTCCGCTCTGGTAATCGGAGCATTTGGACGGAAGTTGCCATCCGGGAAGCCGGTTAAGATATCACGGCCGGCCAAGTAGTTTACTGCTTGCGCATACCAAGCGGTCGCTTGAACATCTTGGAAGCGAGCTGCTTGTGGTGCATGCTTGGCATTGCTATCAAGCATACGGAACAAAATCATTGAAACTTCCGCTCGGGTGATTTCTCTATTTGGTTGAATAGAGAAATCGGGGAAACCGCTGATGAATGCAGTATGATCAGTAATAAATGGAGCTTGCGGCGGAGCCGTATCCGTAATAACGGTGGTTCCACCGCCCCCACCCCCGGCACCTGAACCTGAACCGGGAGGAACGCTTATAGGGGGCATCGTAGCAGGCACCGTATAGAAATGGGCGTATCCAACTGTCCAGTTCTCAGGTGCGGTTGGGTATAAAGCATGCATTGAAAAATTATGCCGCCTGATGACAATACGATCCCCAGGTTCCAGCATGCTGGTCGGGACATTTATATTCGGACGAAACAACGCCAAGCCTGATACATATCCCGGCTCACTTGGTTGAATGCGAACCGGTTGTGGTGTGCGGCCTTGTGCATCTCCATACCGATAGCCTACAATCATAGGAAAGGTTGGAATCTGCATCCATATGTAGGAACCCATCATATTCACTTGGCGCTCTGCAATGATCGTAATATGGGTTTCATTATCTTTTGCAAATGATGGATCCGGATTCCAGTATACTTCGCCACCGACAGCAAATGCTGTTGCTGGCATAAACCCAACAATCAGCACCAACGTCAAAAGCAAAGGAAAGAGTTTCTTTAACGAAATGTTTTTTTCTCTTGTTTTCAAAATTTACATCCCTTTCTCAATTACATCGTTCATTTCAGCCGTTATCTTTTGCTCTTATATTAATTACGCAATCAAAAATCAAAAGGTAACGGTATATTTTTTAAAATCCCCTATTTTTTAATTTTGCATAAGAGAATATAGCGTCAAGCCGATCGCCTTTTAAGGGCAACCGGCTCGATGCTGTTTCTTTTTTATGCTGCTAAAAAGTAACTAACGCGTTGGTAAAACCACGTTCTCCCAAACTTCAAGGCCTTGCGCATCGAGATAGAAATCATGCTCGATCGCAGCTTCCATGATTTGGTAGAACGCCCAGTGTGCAGGGGTTAAATCACTGAACAATTGGATGTCATTCAAGTGATAATCAATCGTAGCCGGGTTTGGTGTTCTTTCCAGAACACGGTTCATCAAGGTGACGGCTTCTGCTCTGGTGGTTGCATTGTTCGGGCGGAAAGTGCCATCTGCGAAACCGGTTACCCAACCTCTGTTGTTGGCGTTATTGATGTAAGCGATCGCCCAGTGCGTGTTTGCAACATCACTGAAGTCGCTGACGCCGTTATCATTAAGCTCAAAGAATCTTGACATGATCGCTGTCAATTCCGCTCTGGTGATCGGAGCATTCGGGCGGAAGTTGCCATCCGGGAAGCCCGTCACGATATCACGGGATGCCAGGTAGTTTATTGCTTGCGCATGCCAGGCGGTCGCTTGGACATCCTGGAAGCGAGCTGCCTGTGGTGCATGCTTGGCATTGCTATCAAGCAAGCGCCACAGAATCATCGAAACTTCAGCTCTTGTAATTTCTCTGTTCGGCTGAATAGAGCCATCCGGGAAACCGCTGATGAATGCCGTATGATCTGTAATAAATGGAGCTAGTGGTGGAGCTGTATCAACAATCGTAGTCGTTCCGCCACCGCCGCCGCTAGGGCCTGAGCCTTGACCAGTGGTTCCGCCTGCTGTCCATTGGGCAGTCACGGTTACAGGGCCATTGACCGTAATTGGGAATCCTGCTTGACGCAGCGTTGTCGCGTGCGCTTCCGGTGTATCACCGCTGACAATCCAACCCGCAAAAGTGCGGTTCACCGGAGTGGTCGGAGCGGTAAAGCCGTTGGCCGGTAAAGCAAATGTCGCGCCATCGGCTACATTGACAGTTGCCATAGTGCCACTACCCAATCCGGGTGCAAAGGTTACAGGCCATTCACCCGCTGACCAATGAGCTGTTAAGGTAACGGAACCTTCGATGGTGATTGGGAACCCTGCCTGACGCAATATTGTAGCGTCAGCTTCCGGTGTATTTCCACTGACGATCCAGCCGATAAACTGGCGTCCCGGTGGTGTTGTCGGTGCTGTAAAACCATTCACCGGCAATGGGAAGATGTCACCTGCAGTTACAGTCATTGGTGTCATTGTACCACTGCCTAAACCCGGGTCAAAGTTTACGTCATATGGTGTTCCGTCACCCGCTGTCCATTGGGCAGTTAAGGTAACAGGGCCATTTACGGTAATTGTATCTCCGATTTGCAGTATCGCACCTGCTTCAAGAGAACCGCCGCCGACAGCCCAACCCGCAAAGATGCGGTTTGCCGGTGTAGCCGGAGCTGTGAAACCATTGGCCGGTAAAACAAATATCGCGCCAGCAGTTACAGATACGTCTGCCATAGTACCACTACCTACGCCCGGTGCAAAGGCTACCGGCCATTCACCCACTGTCCATTGGGCAGTCAGGGTAACGGGACCATTTACGGTAATTGTATCTCCGATTTGCAGCGTGGTGCCGTCTTCAAGAGAACCACCGCTAATCGCCCAGCCTGCAAACGTGCGGTTCATCGGAGTAGTCGGTGCTGTGAAACCATAGTTCGGTAAGGTGTATGTGCCGGGAGCAACATTGACAGTTGCCATGGTGCCACTACCTGCACCGGGGTCAAAGCTGATCGGCCATTCACCTGCTGACCATTGAGCAGTCACGGTCACAGGGCCGTTTACAGTAATTGGGAATCCTGCTTGACGCAGTTCTGTGGCGTCAGCTTGTGGCGTATCGCCGCTGACAATCCAACCGGTGAATTGACGTCCAAGTGGTGCTGTCGGTGGCGTAAAGGCATTTGCCGGCAAAGTGAAAGTCAAACCCTCATATACCGATTCGGCTGTCATAGTGCCGCCACCGCCATTCGCTGCAAAGCTTACGTTGTGCGCGCCTACACCCGCTGTCCATTGGGCAGTCAGAGTAACGGGGCCATTTACGGTAATTTGAGCTCCAGCCGACAGTTTTTCGTTTGCTTGAGGTGAATCACCGCTCACAAGCCAACCGTCAAAGGTACGTCCGGGAGGCGTCGTCGGCGCTGTAAATCCATTGGCCGGTAAGGTGTATGGGCCGGGAGCAACATTGACAGTTGCCATGGTGCCGCTGCCTAAGCCAGAGTCAAAGCTGATTGGCCACTCACCTGCTGACCATTGAGCCGTCACGGTTACAGGGCCGTTGACAGTAATTTGGAATCCTGCTTGGCGCAGTTCTGTAGCGTCAGCTTGTGGTGTATCTCCACTGACGATCCAGCCGATAAAGCTACGACCTGGAGGCGTAGTCGGCGCTGTAAAGCCATTGACCGGCAAAGGTAAAGTTTGGCCTTCGAACACCGGTACGGCAGTCATCACACCACCACCGCCATTGGCCACAAAACTTACGTCATGCGATCCTACGCCCGCTGTCCATTGGGCCGTTAAGGTAACTGCACCATTTACAGTAATTGGGGCTCCGGCCGACAGCGTGGTGTCTGCTTCAGGTGAATTTCCGCTGACAGCCCAACCGGCAAAAGTACGTCCGGGAGGCGTGGTCGGCGCTGTGAAACCATTGGCCGGTAACATGTACGTGCCGGGAGGAACAGTGACAGATGTCATCGTACCGCTGCCCAGACCGGGATCAAAGCTGATGGTGTGTGCGAGGACAGGTACAGTATAAAAATGAGAATATCCAACTGTCCACAAATTTGGATCTAAAGGTAAGGCATGTATGGAGAAGTTATGCCGCCTGATGACAATACGATCTCCCGGCTCCAGCATGCTGGTCGGAACATTTATATTCGGACGGAATAATTCCAAGCCTGATACATATCCCGGCTCATTTGGTTGAACGCGAACCGGTTGTGGTGTACGGCCCTGGGTATCTCCATACCGAAAACCTACGATCATGGGAAAGGTTGGAAGTTGCACCCACATGTAGGTACCCATAAAATTCACGTAACGTTCTGCGATGATTGTAATATGGGTTTCATTATCTGTTGTAAATGTGGGATCCGGATTCCAGTACACCTCGCCAAACGGCACGGGCGTTTCTAATTCACCACCAGCAAATGCCGTTGCCGGGATCAGTCCAACAATCATTACCAATGCCAAAAGCAAGGGCAAGATTCGTTTTAATGAAACATTTTTTTCTTTTATTTTCAAAATTTACACTCCTTTCTTAATTACGATGAAGCTTAGGCTGTTTATATTCCGCCCACCCACATCCAAAGTGCATAGAGGGTTGCTTCATGTTGAATCATAAAGCTATTTTCAAGAGGGACAGTCGCACCGCCTATTGGATCATCCAAGCGCCAGCCGATTTGAATATGGCCCGGGTTTGTAAAAGCGCTTGGGCTAGCTGTTATGAGTTGTCCGCGTTCAAACGGTCCACGCGCTGCCATTGTACCGGTTCCGCCGTTGGCATGGTAAGTTAACGTGATCTCAGTTGGTGCAGAACCCTCACCAATCATGATACGGCCAAAGCTTTCCGCTTGCGGTCTGGCAATGTACATACCTCTATTTCCTCGTAGTGGGAAATCGTGATCTCTCGTTATTGCATCCCCTCTGGAGTTTGACCACCAACGAATTCCCGCTATACCGTCCGGCGCATCGTCCAGCACTCGGAAACGCAATACGATTTCCATTGGTGCGTATGTCACATCCACCGCATTCTCATGATAAGTCAAAAATATCGCACTCCTGAAACCTGTGGGCGTAGCAGGTATGTTGGCAAACTCAAACCCCATATCAGTCAATGGTTCAAAATTCGACGATAAATTCATGCCCGTGTTCCAATCCCCTCGTATGCCCACACGATGTTCGTTGCTGTAGGGCACAAGCTCCAATCTTGTTGAGTCATAATGCAGACCAAATCGTACGGCTCGCCAAGGCACATCTCTCAGCACATCCATGCGTACATCAACTAGGATATAGTCACCCTGTGCTGCAGTCGCTTGACGCGGCGTGATGGTAAAGTCCAACTCAGGTCTGGAGTCGAAAATCGTCAACGTGAATGGCTCAGAGACTGCGTTTCCAATTCTGAGCATCAGGTTATCGTAGACCCCTGCCACGCTTGTGCTACCGCCTACTATCGTGAATCCCCCACGACCATCTTGACCTATGGATACCACTCCCGGACTTCTTGTGCCTGACTGATTACGAGCGCTATATAGGGTCACACCGGCAGGCAGATTGTCGATGGTGACTGAATGCGTACCGGGCGCAATATCCGTTGTCGTGAAGCTAAACTCTGTAAAGTTGCTGACGATCGCATATCCGGCGCTCAGTCTTCGGTGTTGATCACCAACTTCAATCGTTGGGACAAGCTGATACCAAACCCATGTTTCATTCCTTGGGTTGGCATTGTGGTGAGCAATAAGCTCCGGCGTGGTCAACATGTGCCAGCCTTGCGGATCTGCGGGCGTTCCGCCGCCGACATTCCGCCAACGATAAGGTGTTGCGGGATATACTGCGGGCAACTGTATCGTTTGGTTGTTCCCAACAAAGCGGAAGTCTACACCCAAAGTAAGCTCACGCAGGCTGCTTGTTCCCGCAAACATATAGCGCATACCGCTGTGTATATTTGTTACATTGCTAGTATCCCATCCGGATAGATCCAAGCTGGTTAAGCTGCTTGCATTCGCGAACATACCGTGCATGCTTGTTACATTGCTGGTATCAAAGTGGGATAAATCCAACGCAGTTATACCGCTACGCGAAAACATGCCGCTCATGTCTGTTACCGAGCTGGTATCCCAAGTGGATATGTCCAATGTGGTTAAAAGTGGTGTGTGAGAAAACATGGAACCCATGTTTGTTACACTACTGGTATTCCAACCGGATAAATCCAATGTGGTTAAGCTGTCTAGCATCATAAACATACCAGTCGTCATTGTTACATTGCTAGTATTCCAACCGGATATACCATTGAATGTGGTTAAATCGTGTGCGCCAGTAAATAAGCCATTCATATGTGTTGCCACGCTGGTATCAATATGCTCTAATCCGTGAAAGCTTACGATATTTGGAAAAGCATTATTGAAGAGCATTATCATCGTCTCCGGCCAAGCAACATAAACTGTGTCGGTGAATATGACTGACGTAGTAAAGTGCCGTTCCAGATCCGTCCAGCCATGCCACAAGGTTCCATCTGCGCCGCCTGCTCGCAACACATTAAGCGCTCCGGCTCCCACCACCATGTTGCCATTGCTATAGAATGTCCATGGTGCGCCGCCAGGGCCAAATGTACCGCTTGACATGACTGTCCCAAACGGCACCACTTGCACTTGTTCTAGTAGATATTCATACTCGTATTCCTGCACGTACTCTTCGCTTGCTACTTCGTACTCTTTCAGATACTCGTACTCTGTTGCATACGTATCGTTGTACACATATTCATCGGTATTGTCGTACTCGTACGTTTCGTCATACGCGTACTCCTCATTTGCTACATAGTCTTCCTCCATGGCCAAAATACCAGCCGGTACCAAAGTAACCAGCAAAGCAATGACCAATAACAGGCTAAGACTCTTCCTGCGTTTCAATAACTTTTTTTTCATAAATTCCTCACTTCCTTATCATTTAAGTTTTTGTAAAATATGTTAAAGCGTTTCGCTTACACATCTAAAAATGAGCGCACTAAAACCAGCACCAACCAAATCCGTCATTTTGGAAATATTTAGTGTTCATCAATCAATATTCATTTTCCTTTTGTTTCGTTTGTTTTAAAGATTTGAGTTTTCGAGCATTCTACGAACAA
>WQUY01000048.1 GCA_009781855.1 Oscillospiraceae bacterium
CATATATCGCATGATAACGCAATATGTTTATTTCTTAAAATTCTTTTTTTACAACAAAAAATCCCTGCTCTCGCAAGGTGTTCTATTTTTCTCGGTTTAGTTAACTGTCAAAGAAGGGAGGTATGACACCGACGACGCTTGTTCCGCAAGGCTCAACCACTCGTGCACAAGCTGCAACAATACTCATGCGATATATTCTAAACTTTGCAGATTAGCAAAAGTCGCAACAACGGGAGTCCGGCTGAATAAGCCGGGCTTCCGTTGCAAAAAACATAAAAAGTTGACAAACATATCATGATATGTTAGATTGTTCAAAAGTTATCTAACAAGGAGCATCAGGGCGATGAGCACTATATCCAAGCGCACACACTTGTTTTTTAGATGCTATTACTTTTTCGGATTCGATGGGTAATAGTAATTTGTGTTGCGTGAGCGAGGTGCGTTCCCCGGATGCACGGATGGAATTAACACCACACAGATTACAAGTCTGTGTGGTATTTTTATTTAAAAAATGTCATTTAGGAGGTAAACAGCATGGTTGTTGTGGTCAATCCTGATGTTTCGGAAGAAAAAATAAAATATTTAATCAACTGGCTGGATGAAAAAGGGCTTGATGTACGCGTGTTTCATGGGAATAAACAGTGCGTGCTGGGGCTAATCGGAGACATGGGAAAAATTGATATAGACATGTTAAGGAGCCTGGACATTGTAGAGTCTGTGGCAGAGATGGAAGAATCATTCAAAGCCAGTAACCGCAGGCTGCACCCGGAAGATACAGTGATTGATATTCACGATGGCAAGGCGATGATTGGTGGTAGTTACTTCGCGTTGATTGCGGGGCCTTGTTCGGTGGAATCGGAGGAGCAGATCATCTCAATTGCAAAACAAGTGAAAGCAGCCGGAGCAACGTTTTTGCGCGGTGGCGCATTTAAACCGCGCTCGTCACCATATGATTTTCAAGGACTGGGTGAAAGCGGGCTTGATCTTTTGCGCAAAGCAAGAACGATGACAGGCCTGCCTATCGTGACGGAACTGATGGATATACGCAGTTTAGAGCTATTTGAAGATATAGATGTTATTCAAGTGGGTGCCAGAAATACTCAAAATTACGATTTGTTAAAGGAACTGGGGCAAGTCAAAAACACAGTGCTTTTAAAACGCGGACTGGCGGGGACAATCCGGGAGTTACTTATGAGTGCCGATTATATCATGAAAAACGGCAACGAAAACGTTATTCTTTGCGAACGCGGCATCCGTACCTATGAGTCGGACTATGCGCGGAATACGCTGGATTTGTCGGCAGTGCCTATTTTAAAGCGTCTTACGCATCTGCCTGTTGTAGTAGATCCAAGTCATGCCACAGGGCGGGTGGATTTAGTGCCATCCATGGCATTGGCAGCGGCGGCGGCCGGTGCAGACGGTATAATGATTGAAGTGCACAATGACCCTCCCAAAGCGCTATGTGATGGAGCCCAATCTCTTACACCGGAAGAATTTGCGCATACGGCACAGAAAATATTCAAAATTCGTGAAGCGCTTGCTTAATTATCCGAAAGGAGGGCGGACAAGCCATGATAAAAGTGCAAGTCGATTTACGCCGGAGCTATGATGTTATGATAGGGCAGGGGCTGCTTGAAGCCCTTGGAGAAAAGGTGCGTACATTGCTGCCGGATGCGGAAAAAGCAGTTTTGGTAACAGACGATAATGTAGCAGCACTGTACCAGGATATTGCTTTGCAGAGTCTGCACCATGAACGCTTTGAAACCAAAACATTTTCCATTGCTCCTGGAGAGATGTCAAAAAACAGCGACCAATATATCTCTTTGCTCAATGCATTGGCGAAAGAAAAGGTGACACGAACCGATGTGATTATTGCGCTTGGCGGCGGCGTGGTGGGAGATTTGGCAGGATTTGCCGCAGCAACGTATTTGCGCGGTATTGCATATATTCAGGTGCCGACAACGTTATTGGCAATGGTTGATTCTTCAGTCGGAGGCAAGACGGCCATAGATTTGCCATCCGGGAAGAACCTTGCCGGGGCATTCTACCAGCCGCACCTCGTTCTTTGCGACATAGCGGCGCTGCACACATTGCCCGAGCATGTTTTAAATGAGGGTTACGCCGAAATTATTAAATACGGGATGCTGAGCAGCCGAGACATTTTAGAACAGCTCTTGCAGCCTAGCTCGAAAGTTGATATAGCTTCGCTGATTGCTGATTGTGTTACGATTAAACGTGATATTGTCAGAGAAGATGAGCTTGACACCGGGAAACGGCAACTGCTAAATCTGGGACATACGATTGGTCATGCCATTGAGCGATTGAGCGGATATGGCATCTCCCATGGTTTTGCTATTTCTATCGGGATGGCAATTATGACAAGGGCGGCGGTTATAAAAGCTGCGTGTCCACCTGAGTGCTTGGAGGTGCTCAGTCGGCTTCTTGCGCATTACAAATTACCGGATCGGACGGAGTTTTCTGCCGAAGCATTGTTCTCTGCGGCTTTGAATGATAAAAAACGCGCCGGGAGCATGATAACAGATGTGATACCGGTTGCGCTCGGAGAAACTAGGCTCAAGAAAATGCCGATAGAATCACTGCAGGGCTGGATAGAGACGGGGTGGCTGTCATGACAGTAACGGTATGGCCGGGGCGGTTTGCAGGAAATCTGACTGCGATTGCATCAAAATCACACTTACATCGTCTGCTGATTTGTGCAGCACTTTCGGAAAGTGAGACGACGCTTATTTGTGGAGAAACAGAGGCACTGGACATTAAAGCGACCATAGCATGTCTGAGCGCACTCGGCGCACGTATAGAGCGTAAACAAGAAGGTTTTGCGGTGATGCCAATCGACCGCAGTAGATTGCCCAAGACTTGTGTTCTGCCTTGCATGGAAAGCGGATCTACCCTGCGCTTTATGCTTCCGGTGGTTTGTGCGTTGGGAGTTAGCGGAGCATTTTTGATGGAAGGACGCTTATCGGAGCGCCCGTTGGCGCCCCTTGACGCTGAGCTATCTCGTAACGGTATTGAGCTGTTCAAACCCAAACCGGATATATTATGTTGCAAAGGAAAATTGCGCCCAGCCCATTATACATTGCCTGGAAATGTGTCGTCCCAATATATCAGTGGCCTGTTGATGGCGTTGCCACTTTTGGATTTTGACAGTGTATTGCATATTGAAGAGCCTATAGAGTCAGAAGGCTACATTGACATGACGCTGGAAGCAAATGCGGCGTTTAAGCAGCAAGCGGAGCCTGATGACGGAGATTTCATCATACGCGGCGGCAGAATATTTGAAAGTCCGGGCACGATAGTTGTGGAAGGTGACTGGTCTAATGGGGCGTTTTGGCTCTGTGCCGGAGCGATGCCGGGCGGAGCGGTGCGTTTGAACGGTCTCAATAAAAAAAGCAGCCAGGGAGACCGGGAGATATGTGATATTCTGGGGGCAATAGGTGCTAATATTTCGTGTGAAAACGGTGTGTTCTCAGCTTCTGAGGCAGAGCGTCGTGCCGTTGAAATAGATGCCAGAGCCATTCCGGACTTAATACCTGTGCTATCAGCAGTGGCGGCAGTTGGAGATGGAACCACTTTTGTACGTAATGCCGGGCGTTTGCGCCTCAAAGAGTCAGACCGCCTTTTGACGACAGCACAGTTGCTAAACACCCTTGGCGCGAAAGTGGTGCAGGAGCAAGATGGATTGCGCATTGATGGTGTAAAGCGGCTAACCGGCGGGGTTGTGGATGCTTGCGGCGATCACCGGATTGCCATGACGGCGGCTGTAGCGTCTGCGGCTTGTAGCACACCTGTAGTAATTACCGGAGCGCAAGCAGTGAATAAGAGTTATCCGCAGTTTTGGGAAAAATTGAAAGTGCTTGGGAAAAAAGTAGAAATTGAGTGTTAGGATTTGAAGATGGAAAGGGGCAGAAATTAACATGAGTAGTACTTGGCAGAGCAGGTTGACCCTGTCTATATTCGGACAGTCTCATGGGTCTGCTGTCGGCATGACGTTGGAAGGATTACCGGCCGGAGAAACTATAGATATGGATATATTGCAGGCCTTTTTAAACCGACGTGCGCCGGGGAGATTTCCCTGGACAACCCCCCGCACTGAAGCAGATGTGCCGGAATTTTTATCAGGAGTGGTGAACGGACGGACCTGCGGTGCGCCCATTACAGCAATCATAAGAAACCAGAATACGCGCTCAGAAGATTATGACAAACTGGCAGACATTCCCAGACCCGGACATGCGGATTTTACCGCCCACATGAAGCATAAAGGGTTTCAGGATGCAGCGGGAGGCGGGCATTTTTCAGGTCGCCTCACAGCAGCGCTTTGTATTGCCGGAGGTATTTGCATTCAACTTTTAGCAAGGTACGGTATTTTTGTAGGAGCGCATATTGCGTCAATCGGGCATATATCGGATTTGCCGTTTGATGCCCTCTGTGTCAGTGAAACTGAGCTATCTCGCTTGCGTGATATGGACTTTCCTGTATTGGACGCATCTATTGCTGCACCTATGATAGCGGAAATCGAGAAAGCAAAAAGTGAAGAGGACTCCGTGGGCGGAAGCATAGAGTGTGCCGCTGTCGGACTTGTACCCGGTTTGGGAGACCCTATATTTGGCGGAATGGAAAATCGACTCTCTAACCTGATATTTGCGATACCTGCCGTTAAAGGAATTGAATTTGGCGCAGAGTTTGAAACCCTGCGGGGTAGTGAATACAACGACCCTTTTTACCATGATGGGGAAACCATCAGAACCCGTAGCAACAGGCATGGTGGAATATTAGGTGGCATTACCTCGGGAATGCCTATTGTATTCAAAGCAAAAGTTAAGCCCACACCATCCATAGGAAAGCCGCAGGAGAGCGTGAGTTTGAGCAGCGGAGCAACGCAGCAACTTCTGATATCCGGTCGGCATGACCCTTGCATTGTGCCAAGAGCAGTGCCTTGTATAGAGGCGGCAACGGCTATAGCGATTACAGATGCTTTGATGGCGCATCCTATTTCAAATATGTGTTACATTAACTAATGTTTACTATAAGAAATAACAAAATTTAGAAAGGGCGGTCACCACTATGAATCCGGACAAATTACGAGAAGAGATAGACAGAATTGACGATGAGTTACTATCCCTGTTTCAGCAGCGGATGGATGTTGTTGCAGAAGTAGCCGCATTTAAACAGGCTGCAGATCTTCCTGTTTTAGACAATAAGCGAGAGGCGGCAAAACATGCGGCGATCAGTGGCAAAGTGCGCCCGGATATAGAGCCCGACGCTCATATCTTATTTGACACACTGTTTGAGCTAAGCCGCAGTCACCAACACCATGCACGAAAAGACCCCTCGCCACTGTACAAGGAAATAGAAGATGCAATTGCAAACACACCAAAGGTGTTTCCTAAAAAAGCGAAAGTAGGATGCCAGGGCGTGGAGGGCGCTTTTTCACAACGCGCTGTGGAACGTCTTTTCCAATGGCCGGATACTTCATACTTTAGGACATTTGAGGGGGTATTCTCAGCAGTTGAAAGCGGATTTTGCGATTATGGGGTTCTGCCTGTGGAAAACAGTACTGCGGGTTCTGTGAACAAAGTATATGAGCTGATGCAGAGCAGGGATTTTAAGATTGTGAAAAGTATGCGCTTGAAAGTAGACCATAACCTTGTGGCAAAAAAAGGTGTAAAACTGGAAGAAATCCGCGCAATTTTCTCACATGAACAGGCAATCAGCCAATGTGCCGCATTTTTAGATCGATTCGGCCCCGATGTGAATATCACGCGCTGTGAGGATACGGCGGCTGCGGCAGAAGCTGTAGCAAACGCTGAATCACGGGATGTGGCTGCGATTTGTTCGAGCAGCTGTATAGGGCTTTACGATTTGGATTGCCTTGCGCGTAATATTCAAGACAGAAGCAATAACTACACACGGTTTGTGTGTATCTCCAAGAATTTGGAAATTTATCCGGGTGCTGATAAAACCAGCATTATGATGGTCTTGCCTCATAGACCCGGTGCTCTTTATAAAATACTGGCTCGTTTCTATGCTTTGGGTATCAATCTGAATAAACTGGAGAGCCGTCCATTGCCGGACAGAGACTTTGATTTCATGTTTTATTTTGGTCTGGAAACCTCTGTATATTCCGAAGAATTTGCCAAATTGCTTGATAGCATACAGGAAATTTGCGATGAGTTTAAATATTTAGGATCCTATACAGAGATAGTGTAGGCGATTGTGAAAGGACTGGTCACCAGTGTATCAATGCGGGCTACTTGGACGGAAGTTGGCGCACAGCTATTCACCTGATATACACAAAGCCTTTGGCGGCTATGACTATAATCTTTATGAAGCGGAGCCGGAGAATCTGGAGCGTTTTTTGCAAACCATAGCTATGGATAAGGGTTTTTTAGGCTTGAATGTGACTATTCCGTACAAGCAGACGGTCATTTCGTTTTGCAAAGAATTATCTCCAACAGCGATGGCAATTGGCAGCGTGAATACATTATTGCCGCTACCAAGCGGTGGTTTTTACGGCGCGAATACTGATGTAGCCGGGTTTGTGGCAATGATTTCAGCGCTTTCGCAATTGAGTGGATTTGATGTAGCTGGAAAGAAAGTTCTGGTGTTGGGGAGCGGAGGCAGTAGTCGCACCGTTCACTACGTGCTGGAGCAGCATTGCGCAAAGGAAATAGTTACCATATCTCGCAGTGGGGAGCATAATTATCAAAATTTGCACAAGCATGAAAATGCGGATGTAATTGTAAACACAACACCGGTCGGGATGTATCCTGATACAGAAGAATCGCCTATAGATTTGTCGATTTTTCTGCATTTGGAGGGTGTGCTGGATCTGATTTACAACCCTGCCAGGACTCAATTGCTGACAGATGCCGCAGAGTGGGGTATACCGTGCGTGGGAGGGCTTGTTATGCTTATAGAGCAAGCTGCCGCGGCATCTGCTTTGTTTACTGGAAAGACGGTCAGCCCGGAAAAGTGCAAAGATGTCCTGAGCCAGCTGAGTCGCAGCATGGAAAATGTTGTTTTGATTGGGATGCCCGGATGCGGCAAAAGCACTGTTGGGCGTGCGCTTGCGAAGCAGATGGGACGACCTTTTGTAGACATAGATGAAGAAGTTGCGGCGATGAGTGGGTGCAGCATCCCCGAGATTTTTGAGCGTGTTGGGGAGGCAGGATTTAGGGAGAAAGAAGCGGATGCAATCAAGCAATGGGGAAAACAATCAGGCAATGTAATTGCCACCGGCGGTGGCTGTGTCACCCGGATGGAGAACTTTTTTAGTTTGCGGCAAAACAGCATTGTTATTTTTTTAGAGCGGGAACTCGGCTTGTTGGCGCGTGATGGCAGGCCGCTTTCGCAAGGTGATATTGATGTGTTATACAAGCAGCGATTGCCGTTATACCGTCGATTTGCAGATCGAGCCATACAAAACGATGCAGAGCTGTCTGTTGTTGTCAATAATATTTTGAGTAGCTTTTAGTTGATGGGAACAACATCCCCGGCGCTACACTAGGCGATTGATATATAAACAAATAGGCTGATGAGAGTAGACTCCCATCGGTCTTTTTTATTAGGGCTATCTATCAGCTAAGCTGATTGCTGGAGTGTCTCTTGCTTTTCATTGCGCTCTACGAGCCGCAATCTCAAGGCAGCATGGGCACCTTACAACAAATTTCCGAAATTTAAGAATATAATATATAAAATAGCCAAAATTTAAGAAAAATGTTGCAATTTGCATTAAAATAAGCTATGCTTAATACAACAGAGAAACAAATGCCACCGCCTGACGGCGAGCAAATAGATACTTACCGAGAGGAGCAGGAAATGGACGTGCTGGAAAAGCTGACGATTTTGTCAGACGCAGCGAAATATGATGTGGCCTGTACTTCCAGCGGCGTAGACCGTGGAGGAGCGCCGGGTTCTATTGGCAATGCATATGCCAGTGGCATCTGCCATAGCTTTTCTGCTGATGGCAGATGCATTTCACTACTAAAGGTGCTATTGAGCAATTCCTGTGTTTACGATTGCAGTTATTGTGTAAACAGGAAATCAAACGATGTGGGGCGGGCGACATTTGAGCCTCATGAGCTTGCGGATTTAATGATTCAGTTTTATAAGCGCAATTACATCGAGGGTCTTTTTCTAAGCTCGGCAGTGGTGCGAAATCCCGATTACACTTGCGAACAGATGATCGAGGTGTTGTCGCTTATAAGGAACACATATCGTTTCAGGGGCTACATTCATGTAAAAGCCATACCGGGTGCGGATGAAAAACTGCTCACAGCACTTGGGCTCTTGGCTGATCGGATGAGCATCAATTTGGAACTGCCCTCAAACGAGAGTTTGAAGCTGCTGGCACCGGACAAAAGCCGTGAAAGCATTTTAGAGCCAATGCGAAAGATAACAACCGGCATCCACGAAAACAGAACAGACTTGGTAAAATATAGACACACGCCCAAATTCGTCCCGGCGGGGCAGAGTACGCAGATGATTGTGGGGGCATCGCCCGAGACAGACTATCATATTATAAACCTGTCAGCCGCCCTTTATAAAAAATACGAACTGAAAAGAGTGTTTTATTCAGCCTATATGCCTGTTTTAGCGGGAAGGAATCTACCGGCGCTTGAAACAAAGCCGCAACTGCTACGTGAGCATAGACTGTATCAAGCGGATTGGCTGCTGCGATTTTATAAGTTCGAAGCCGCCGAGCTTCTTGATGAAAAGAAACCAAACTTCAACCTGCTTATTGACCCCAAATGCAACTGGGCGCTAAATCATTACGACAACTTCCCGGTAGAGGTCAACAAAGCGCCATACGAAACTTTGCTTAGAGTGCCGGGCTTGGGTGTACTCAGTGTGCAAAAAATCGTTAAAGCGCGGCGCATGGGTGTGCTCGATTTTATTGACCTAAAGAAAATGGGCGTTGTATTAAAAAGAGCCCAGTACTTCATTACTTGCAAAGGTAAAACCATATTAGGCATACCGAACAATCCGGAATCTGTACTCAGAGGGCTTTTGTCCGAAAGGAGTTGGGAGCTTGCGCAGGCACCCATGGATCAGATTTCATTGTTTGATCACAGCAAAAGCACAAGAGAGGACTTGGTAAAATGCATTACGGGACAGATTTAGCAGCAACTGAAATTATCGATTATCCGGCAGCGCCCGAGCAAGTCAGGCAGCAATTTTCGTCTAACATAGCCTATGTATATGATGGCTCTTTTGAGGGGCTCTTGTGCTGTGTCTATGAAAGCTACTATCAAAAAGAATTGCCCTCTGCGATTTTTTCTTATGACCAAGCGCAAGAGACACTTTTTCCGGCAAAAGAAATAGCGACCAATCGTACTTCCGCACAAAAAGTGCTGGAGTCGATCGGACGCAAAATTTCAAGAGAGGCACTAAAGCTTGTTCGTGCATGCTATTTTTCAGAAAAGAAAGATCGCGAGATAATGATTCTGGAGTTTCTGCGGCTGGGGTATAAAATTGGCTCGGCAGTAACCAATATGCTGTCGCACGATACGGTCAGGGCAGTAACAAAAACGGCACTGACAGTGCAGCGCGAGAGTCATTATCATGTGGAGTTTTTGCGCTTTTCAGAATACGACGGAGTGATGGTAGCGATTATAGAGCCCAAAAACTTTGTGCTTCCCATGATGTATGCTCATTTTTGCGACCGATTTCCAAGCGAGCAGTTTTTGATTTATGATAAGAGCCATAAACATGCATTTATTTATCAAAATGGAGAAAAAAGCCTAATCCCTCTGGAGCATTTGGAGCTTCCAAAACTAAGCGCTAAGGAAGAAAAGTATCATGAATTATGGAAACGGTTCTATGACACTATTGCAATTGAGGGCAGGATAAATCACAAACTGCGGATGAACAATATGCCAAAGCGCTACTGGACCCATATGACCGAGTTTCAATGATTAAAGTTTCTTATCTATGTTACGTTTGCTCGTCAACCTAACAAAAACCGCCACCAGAACAATCGCAAGCTGGCTCATCGTCTGTGAGCCAACCGAATATGAACGCCGAAGCGCAGCCTGTGCCGGGATTGACAAATAATGCTTTGGTCGGACAGTTTAATGCACAAGCCCCACACTCTATACAGGCATCCTTGTTTGTTAAATACAACTTTCCCTCATTAAGTTCGAAAACACTATGAGGACAGACCGTTTCACACAGCCCGCATCCGGTGCATTTTTCAGAATCAAAGGTAAGCGTTGTTACATTTTTCAAATATCTATGTTGTCTGTCTGACGGTTGCTTTTTTACAGTCATAGCCATTATTTTTTTCCCTTTCCCAAAAAGTGTGAGCCAAGCACAATAGCAGCGCCAACAGCACCTGCACCAATGATTAAAGGCAGTGCTCTTTTCATTTCCTTTTTTACACCGGACGGAGACGTATATGTGGTCGCCCCGGTGAAATTCAAAGCAAGAAATGACGAAAATGCAGGGAATAATAGCAATTGTCCTGCCGACATCAATCTGTTTTCCTTTTTAAAGCCCTTGGATGCGCCTAAAATGCAAATTGTACCCATAAGTCCGGTAACCAAACCTTTCCATGCAAAAGCTTTGCCGGGAATATATGGCAGAAGCAATGGGGTGATTACCGAGCCTGTCAGAATCGCCCCGGCATAAGCTGCTATATCACTTTTGCCAAAAGGTCTTTTGGCGAATTGGTTTGTAATAAGCATAACACCCATGATGGGTAATGACATTTTTACAGCAGGGACGAGCTCCATCGGAGTTAATACGAGTCTGTCTGTGAACGTGAATTTTACACGCCGCATTTCCCGAGTGGCGTTATAGCCCTCTGCGATATATGCTTGTATATCATCGGCTCGTACCGGGCCGTAAGTGACAGAGAAGCCTGTGCGTGCAGTTATCTCATGGGCATTTATGCCCGGTGCGCCGAGTTGAGGCAGTATGAGGTTTCTGTGATTTACAACTTTGGAAAGTCCTACAGAGTCTATGCGGTGTACCAATTCATCCGTGCCGAATGTGCCTTTGCCGGCAGCGCACCAGACATTAACGCCTTTTGTGTCCAATATCAAAAGCCAACAATCCAGGTCTGCCAGGTTTTTCCGCAATATATCAAAGGTGAGTTTGTAGTTCGCACTTACCAAAACCGGTGATTCTCGGTGAGGATTGCCCACAGAGTAGAGCCCCGGATTGACAGTGTAATTCATGCGGCCTATGCCTAAGCGGACTTTCCATGCGCCAAGCATATCACAGGTGGTGAGCGAGGTAGGGACATTGGCTATGCTTTCTTTATCTGAATATGTATTTTCCAATATATGCACCTCGCATTCGAAAATTTCGGTATATGGAGTATAGCACGACATACTCAAAAAAGCCAATATGTAATTTGAACGGTTTTATTTGTAGAAACCATAGGTTATGTGGTATCATACATGTCTAGATGGGTGCTCGTAGTCCAGAATAACTAACGGAAACGTTTAGGCGTTCATTCGATACATAGGAAACCTGTTGAGGACGCAGCACGAAAAGGGAGAATATACATGGAACAAGAAGAACTGCAAAAAGAAGAAGTCACGGAATCTACGGACAAACCAAAAAAGAAATCAAAAGCCATAGGCTTTATAATTCTCATTTTATTGATTGCCGGAGGCGTTATATTAACGCTGCATCTTATCGGAAGCTCCGGAAACTACCTGACGACTGACAATGCAAGAGTGACAACAACCTTAGCTCCAATCACTGCCAACATACCCGGAACATTGGAGAGATTTACAATCTACGAGGGTCGTCGTGTTGCCGAAAATGAAGTCATAGGCTGGGTAGAAAATGGAGAAAGCATACGCGCACCATTTGAGGGGAAAGTTATCCTTACAAATGTAGTGCAAGAACAGCGCGTTTCCCTCATGGAGCCGCTTGCTGTCATAGCAGATGCAAATGCATTGCACATACAGGCCAATATTTATGAAACAGATATAAACAAAGTGCAGGTGGGGCAGTTTGTAACCCTCACAATAGATCCTTACGGTAACAGACAGTTCAGTGGATATGTTGCGGAGATAGGAGCGATAACCCAAGCGGAACTTTCCGGGACAGCAATGTTTTTCAATACAGCGGGCACTTTTACAAGGGTAACTCAACTGATTCCAATAAAAATCAATGTTGAAGACGATGTAGACTTAGCAAGCATTATCGGTGCAAGCGCTACCGTCAGAATCAGGATATCGCAGGATGCATAAGCGCTTACTAAATGGGGGAGAAACTACGATAATGAAAAAAGCCAAATCAATCAGAAAATACAAAGAACTCATCACAATAATGATTTCTTTATGGATAGCAGCCCTGCTTATAACAGGTTGCGACATAGCCATTGCAGACGACTTGCAGAGTATAGAGTTGGAGCCGACCACATCCGCAAACCCGGAAGTCATTTCTGCACCGCACACGACGCACACAAGCAGAATAACGGTCAGAGGAATTGTGGAAAGCACAACGAGCCGCAATGTATACACGACGCTTGGACACTTCATCGACACAGTTGAAGTAGAAATCGGCGATAGAGTCACCAAAGGACAAGTTCTGGTAACACTGGACACAGAAGTCTTGGAACTCACAATTGCACAAGCGAGGGCTCAGATTGAAGCAACCCGCTTGAGTGCCGGTGTAACCATTGAAGAGACTCAAAGAATGCTTGATCAAGCATCGTCAAATATATCAAATAATACAAACGCAATGATTATCAATGCACAAGCAGCCTTACGCGGAGCGGAAGCAAATCTTGCGGCGATCCAAAACAACTATGACGCAGCAAGAAGCGACAGCGATTACGGAAACAATGCACAAATACTTGCGGCACAAACCGCAGTCAGAAATGCTCGGATGGAGTGGGAAAACAGAGAAGCAGATCTGGATAATGCGAAAGTGCTATATGAAATCGACGCAATATCCAGACAGGAACTCCGTAATGCGCAAGATGCATTTAATTTTGCCGTGAATCAGCTTGATGATGCGGAGGCGGCATATGATAATGCGGTGCTATTTCAGCAGCGCAATCTCGAACAACTACGATTATCACTGGAGGCGGCAAATACAGCACAACAGCAAGCGCAACGGGCGCTCAATGCTGCCGGAGCAGCCGCTCGTCAAGAGGTTGAAGCTCTGCGCGGTAGCGTAGAAATCGCGCGGATATCAGCAAATTTAGAGGCACAGGAAATAGCCCTTAAAATATTGGAAAGACAGTTAGCAGACTCAAAGATTATTGCACCAATCAACGGCACAATCACAAGTGTGGTTGCAAGAGAGGGAATGATAGGCTCGGGCCTACTGCTGACAATAGAGGACACAGACAACCTGCACATCATAACCAGATTCAGGGAGTATGATATCGCACAAATACGTGAAGGGATGGAAGTTTCTATCAGCACAAACGGAAGTGAGGCGTATTCGGGAGTAATTGCCAGAATCAATCCTGCGGCAACAATCACCCCCGGCACATCCATAGTGGAATTTGAAGCAGAAATAGCGGTAACATCGGAAAGCACCGGTTTGCGTATCGGTATGACAACAAGGGTGAATATAGAGCTTAAGCGATAGACTGCTGATGACAACGGCTTGACATATATTGTACTATCTGTTATAGTAAAAATATAACAGATAGTGCAAATAGGGCATGTAGAGGGGGGGACATTATGCTTATCCAGATAGATACTTTAAGTGTAACGCCAATTTATGAACAACTCAGAAACCAAATTGTATTTGGCATCGCATCCGGACGGCTTTCGCCCGGTGAAGCACTGCCATCCGTGCGCCGATTGGCAGCAGACTTAGGCATAAATCTCCACACGGTAAACAAATCATATGCATCACTTTCTGATGAGGGATATGTCGCAATGGATCGACGAAAGGGTGCAGTCATCGCCGGGGGATCAACAAATAACGAAGAATTTGCTGCACGTCTGGTTGATAAGTTGATTTTAGCTGCCGCAGAGGGGATTTGCCATGCCATTAAAGAAAAGGAATTTATTGATATTTGCAAAAGCTGTTATAGGCAAGCGAAAGGTAGTGTTGAGCACCAAATAATAGCATAAAGGAGAGCTTTGGCATGAACGAAAACACATTTTTATTTATTATAAACATTTTTATACTTGTGCTTTGTGGGGTAGTATTTGCGATTATTCCGTACCTTATAAGAAAAAGTTACCTGTTTGGAGTAAAAATTCCCATGGAAGAGTGGGGATGTGCGCAGGCCGCAAATATGCGAAAAAACTATATAGTGACAACGCTGCTTGGCACATTTGTCGCAATGGCAATAGCCATTGGTCAATACATCATGTGGCCGGAATTCACAATCTATGCTGCGATATACCTCCCACTGCTTATAGTGATTGTGTATTTTATTGCATTTATACCCAATTGGAAAAGAGCCGTTTGGCTAAAGGCAGATAAAGGCTGGAAAGTGTCAAGCGTATTATTTGCAGATACAGTATCATCAGATGCACGAGGGCGGCTATCCAATTTACCCTGGTTTTGGTATATCATCGGGTTTGCAATCATACTGGTGACAGTCGTTATTTCTATCATGCAGTATCCGTCATTGCCACCGGAAATTCCTGTACATTGGGGATTTGACATGCAGCCTACACGTTTTGAGGAAACCACTATGGTTTCTGTGTTGCAGCTCCCGGGTGTAAACTTCTTGATGCTCGTTATATTTGTCATGACGGCTATAGGCATTGAAAAGACTAAATTACAAATCGACCCAAGCAACCCAACGCTTTCATTTGCTCAGCACCGGGTTTACCGCAAAAGGATGGGTCATGCATTTGGGGTTTTGACCGTACTCTTAATTCTGGTTATCGGAGTTGTGGGACTAAGGATGGTCCTGCCTGAGATGCCATTTTGGAATGTTATATTCGTAATTTCCATGATACTGAGCGTTTCAGTTGCGCCGCTGTTCATAATTGTTGTTCAAATAAAGACAGGGCAGGGTGGTTGTAAAGTGAAAATTGCACTAGATGATTCGGATGAAAGTGCCGAAATGACTATTGCAAAGCCAAAAATTGCAGGGCGTGGCGATGACAAATTTTGGAAACTCGGAATGTTTTACTATAACCCGAATGACCCTGGCATACTTATCGAGGATCGATTCGGAACCGGCGTGGGGTTTAACTATGCCCGCCTGCCGGTCAAAATATTCTCAGCAATACTGATTATTGGTTTGCTGGCTATGTATGTATGGCTGACAATTACAATAGTATAGAACACAAAATATAAAGGAGTCATATTTTATTCTGCTAAGACGATTGAGGAGATTAACTGTTGCACTTTTGGCAACAGCAATTGCACTTGTTCCTGTTGTGGCAAACAAAACACAGGTTCCGGATGTGTGTCCAATAAAAATAGGAATCGACTTCTTAATCGATCCCACGTATATCACTCTTAGGGGCTGCTCAATGTGCAGCCCTTTACAAATTGTCAATGTCTAATCTCTCGCGTGCAGCGAGTATCAGTCTGAGAACAAATTTTCGCTCCGCAGGCTTAGTTGTGCTTAGGATGTGCAAAACCTCTCCATATGAAATACCGTCAACAAATTCCTCGGTCAAAACCGAAGGTGAAATATCCGATGGTGACAACCCTAAGAGGTAGTCCGTCGTAACACCGTAAACCTTGGACAAGGTCGATAACACGTCGAGTTTGGGATATCTCGCACCTGTTTCATAAGCGGAAATAGCGCTGTTGGAAATATGAGTCAGCTTTGATACTTGTAGCTGAGTCAAACCCTTTTTTTCGCGTAATTCAGTTAATAATTCTCCAATACGTTCCATAGCAGAGCCTTCGTTTCTAATGTGCTGCCAAAATTATACAATAGAAGAACTCAACACTACGATTATTACGCATTTTCGAGAATTTTGCATCGTCAAACAGGATTAATTCCCGCATTTGTGGAATTGGAGACGGGGTTTGTTAAAAGTTACGATTTCTTTTTCTTCTTAACTAAAAACCCCAGAAATCCTCCGGCGACTATTCCAACTATAAGACCTGCAAATGTATAATAGCTAAACAATTGACCCAGAAATACGCCAATCAACGTGCCTATACACACGCCCTCAGCCAAGTAGTCATCTTTTCCAAAGCGATACTTTTTGGCCTTTGCGCTTTTTTCCTGCTGTTCAATATCGTTTTGTCCGCCGCTTTCATCTTTTTTCACATTGAACTTCCTTTCAGATAGTCTCTATTTTTCCACGAAACCGCCTCTATGGCTTTTCATCTTTGCTATGCGCACCTGTAACGGCTGCCCCATCAGGCTTTTCCTTGTACAGTCGCAAGCTACCTTTATTTTGCATGGCTACAAAAATCTGAATGATTATCGGGAAAAATATCATTCCAACGATTCCAAGCAGCCTGAATCCGACATAAATTGATAATAGCGAAATAATCGGGTTAAGCCCTAATTGATCGCCAACGATTTTTGGAGAAAGCACATTACGCACGACCGTAACAATGATGTACACAATTGCAATCCCAATAGCATAATTTATATTTCCTTGAATGAGCTCTATGATTACCCAAGGAATCATTATTGTGCCTGCTCCAAACACGGGCAAGAGATCTATAAATGCAATAACAATTGCCATACCTACAGCATTTTGTATACCAGCAATCAGCAACCCACTGATTGTTAACACAAATGTTATCGCCATTAGGATCAACTGTGATTTTAGATATTTCAGTACAGTTTTTTTGGCCACTTCTTTGACTTCGGAAATACGAGCGGCAATTTTTTCCGGCAGTTGGTTGAGCAAAAACTTTTTGACTGAATTATACTCTGCACTAATTGGAAATGACAGCAAAATTGTAAACAGCAGACCCATGACGAATCCAGGCAATCCGCTCCATAATCCGCCAACTGCGGATGCACCTGCTTGTGAAACTGTATTGACTAAGCTGTTGATGACGTTTGTCATGCTGCCTTGTATCGCAGTAATCACTGTTTGTGATCCAGGGAATCTCTGAGTAATCCAACTTTCTATGCTACCACTTTCTCCTGTTAGCAACGGTGCAATAGTGTTGTTAAAATAATTCGGCAGGGCTGATAGCAATTCACGAAGCAAAAGTACGATTTTCATTGCAGCCAAAAACAAAAGCGCCGCTACGGAGAGGTAAATGATTGCTGTCAGTATAAAGGAGAGCCATTTGCCGTTTAGTTTTAGTTTTCTTTGTATCCAGCGTTTGAGTGGTTCTAAGATTGCCGCCAACATGAATGCTATAACAAACGGAATTACTATTCCAACGAGTCGATAAACCAAATACAGAAGTCCAACAATTGTGGCGTAGTACAGCAGGGTGATTAGAAATTCAAGCCTTTTCTTTGTCCCATCAGTAAGCATGTCATTCACTCCCTTCCAACATACTAATTATACCATGCCCTAATCGGAATAGCAAAAGCCTTTCGAGCAATAATTGCAACAGCCC
>WQUY01000049.1 GCA_009781855.1 Oscillospiraceae bacterium
CATGGCCTTTATCTGCATAGTGATCTGCTCGTATATTGGCTTACTGGTGCTGCTGCTGATGATAATATCCAATGTGGACACCTCCATATAGTGTGCTTATTGAACAAGTACATTATAGCAGGGTGGGTACTTGTTTGTCAATAACTTTTTTATGATTATTTCAACAGCCATCGAGGAAGTATAATAATCCAGAAGATTATTTATATATAAAGGGCTGCTGCACCATGTATCAGTGCAACAGCCCCTGTAAACCTACTTATGAGCACAAAATCAATTATGACTCAACTTTTGTACCCATGTTTAAGCCGCAGTCAGGCGATGAGATTCGATTTCCACCAGATTAATTATGCTTCGATGCCTCCGATTTCTCTGCATCTGTGCGTTTATCCCAACTTGATTTCTTGCACGCATAGAAAATAAACGGTGGAATTCCCAGAATCACGACGACTGCTGCAACAACAAGCGGGTATATGGATTGTGGAATGGCTGTTTCCCCCGTGACTGGGATAAAGCTCATTATAAATGCCAGCACACATGCAATGAGCCCCACGCTTGCAATAAACCCAAGTATTGGAACCTTGTATCCACGCTTTACATCAGATTCCTTGCGCCGCAGCACCATCGCAGCGGCAAACATCATTATATACATCAGCACATAGAGGGCCGCAGCCATACCAATGAGTGCCATAAACACATCAGAGACGTTCGGAACCAATACATAAATGAGTGCAAGTAAAGTAACGATTATGGCTTGAGGAACCAAGATTCCAACCTGTACGCCATTTTTATTCAGTTTTTGCAAAACCGGTGGTAAAAGTCCGGTTTTTGCAGCATCTAAAACACCGCGTGATGGGCCGGCAACCCATGTGACGACAGATGCAAGTGCACCAAAAGCTATCGCTCCGGAAAGCACATTGGTCATCCAGCTTATATTCCATGTGTCAAAGAATGTTTGAAAGGCCACCATTATACCATTGGCCATACCCAGCTTATCTGCGGGGACGGCAATGGCTATAGCTAATGTCGGCAAAATGAAAATTGCAAGAATCAGAACAAATGCTACAAGCATGGCCTTTGTAAAGCCGCGGCTGGGATCTTTCATATCTCCCGCATGAACGGCATTCATCTCCATGCCAGCGTAAGACAGAACATTGCTGACCAGCAAAACAAATGAAGCCAATCCTGCTATAGGCGGTATGAATGAACTTTGAGTGAATGATGTGGAAATAGTTTGTGAGCTACCTAGCCATACTGCTCCGAGGATTATTAAAATTCCAGCGGGTATGAGTGTTCCAACAAGACCTCCAATAGAACCGACTTTAGCGAACAAGGTTCCTCCCATAAGGGCAAGTAAAGTTGCAAACCAGTAGACTGCGATGACGGTGATGCCAATATACAGGCCGGAATCTGCCAGAGTTCCCTGTCCAATCATAAATGCGATTGCTGCGGCAACAAAAGCCAATTGGATGGGATACCAGACGACGTTTTGAATCCATTGCAACCAAACAGATACAAATCCAAATCTGTTGCCGAATGCTTCGCGAACCCAAACATAAACGCCACCTTTATACGTTGTGCCAAGTTCAGCCCCAATCAAAGCTGTCGGAACAAGGAAAAGGACGGCCGGAACAAGGTACATTATTATTGATGCCCACCCTTGTGTGGCCATTGCAGGTAGCCCGCGCAGAGATGCTACAGCGATCGTGGTCATAATTGCCATCTGGAACACAGAAATATTGGATTTACCATTAGTCTTTCCGCTCATGATCAAGTACCTCTCTTTCGTTAACAGTCGCTTACCTATCTTGGACAACCGAGGGAAAATGAATTTGTTTACGGTAGCTTTCGTCAGAGTGATCATCCTACGCTTTGAGCTGACAGGAGTGAAGCGCCCATTGGTTTTGCCGGGCGGATTTCAGCTCCCACCAGCTTAATGTCTGAAAGCATCGTTCGGTATGATGGGCAATTTTACATTTGTTGCGTCAAGGTGTTTGACTTGAGCATGGATATCATCTATAAGCCTACCTGCCAAATCCATACTCAAACCATTACGGACAACGATCCTTTGAACAGTTATATTTGTCAAATCGACCGGCATTGGATAGGCCGGAATTTGCCACCCTTTCATTCGCAAACGATCAGATAAATCATAGAGCGTCCAGTTACGCTTATCATCAGGTTTCAACATCCACGCAAAAACCGGGATATCCGTTGCATCATTCCACAACTCAAACGGGCCGATTTTTTCAATTTCACTTGCCAGGAACTGTGCAACACTCATTGTCGAAGCTTGGACTGCTTTATACCCATCATAGCCGTATCGCAGAAATGCCCAGTATTGGAGCAGTATCTGTGCGCCGGGACGTGAGAAATTCAGTGCGAATGTAGGCATTTCTCCACCGAGATAACTGACTTTAAAGATAAGACTTTCTGGCAATAAATCTACCGAGCGCCATATTATCCAGCCCAATCCGGGATAAACAAGACCATATTTATGCCCCGAGGTATTGATCGAAGCAACTCTTGGAAGCCTGAAATCCCAAACAAAGTTGGGTTGAATAAACGGCGCAATCATGCCTCCGGAAGCCCCATCTACATGAATCATTATGTCATATCCGGTTTTTTTCTCTATCGCGTCAAGTGCCTCTGCGATTTTATGCACAGGCTCATACATACCGGTATATGTTACTCCAAGTATGGCGACCACGCCAATGGTATTTTCGTCAATATACTGCTCTAGTCCATGACCGTCCAAAACTTTGTGTTCAAGGCTTATGGGCACATAACGCGGCTCAACATCAAAGTAGTTGCAGAACTTTTCCCAACAGACTTGAACTGCACTGCTCATTATGAGGTTGGGTCTATCAACCGATTTTCCTTCAGTACGGCGTTTCTCCTGCCAGCGGCGCTTCAACGCAAGCCCACCCAACATACATGCCTCAGATGACCCAGTAGTTGAGCATCCTATGGAGTTTGCCGGATTCGGAGCATTCCATAAGTCGGCAAGGATTTGCCAACAATACGTCTCAATTGCTGCTGTTTGAGGATATTCGTCTTTGTCAATTGCATTTTTGTCATAGGCCTCAGCATAGAGCTTGTCTGCACGTTCATCCATCCATGTTGAAACAAAAGTCGCCAAATTAAGCCTTGCGTTTCCGTCTAGCATAGATTCATCATGAACAATTTGATACGCAGTTTCAGGAAGCATGGATTTTTTCGGCAATTTGTTCTTGTGAACGGCTTCCGATTCACCCGGACGTGCAAAAATAGGATTTACTGAAAGAACATCTCTGAACTTTTGCATAATAATGCCACCTTTCTGTAGTATAGTGCAAATGAACTATGGTTATTATACAAACAAGGCTTGTGTTTTGCAATGCAATTTAAGCAAAATGACGATTGGGTTGACACTTTAATTGCATTAAATCTCAGTTGGTGACAAAACTGTGACAGAATTTGAGCCAGCACGAGGATACGGTGCTGATTGGGTGTCATTTTAAGCTGACGGGAGTCGAACGCCCGGCAGCTTAACGATTAGGCAACGGCCTATATCCTCCGGAGTCAACGCCTCTGCGAAAATGCAGCGATTACAATAAAACGCCTGCAATGGAATGTTTGTTCTTCTGAGATTATGGATGCACTTGGCGATATTAGTTTAGAAGATTGGGTCGCAAAGCAGGAAGCCGCACTTGATAATTTGTCAGATTCGTGGGGTGTATCTGCAGACAGCATAATGGCTGAAATGCAGGCATATGGTCTAACGATGGATGAGTGGAGCGCCAAACAAGAAACCGCACTCTATGACTTAGCCGCCCATTGGGGAACATCTACAGATATCATTAAGGCCGAAATGCAAGACCTCGGCATGTCCATGGAAGAATGGATGGGTCATCGCCAGATGCAAATGCTCGGTGATATAGGCGCTCAATTTGGAAAAACTGCTGATGAAGTAGTTACGTCTCTCGAACGTCAGGGCGTATCAATGGATAAGATCACCGACATGTACCCGGCATTAGCCGAGGCGACTATAGGTGCAGCGTTGTCCATAGATCAGCTCATGCAAGCATATGATGCTGCATTTGAATCGGCACTATCAAGTATAAACTCGCAAATTGGTCTATTTGATCGGCTGAACTTTGAGTCATCCAAGACTGCCCAAGACATGGTAGACACTTGGCAGAATCAAGCAGATGATATGGCTAGGCATTCCGATAATCTTGAAAGAGCAATTGCACTGGGCTTAAAGCCTGAACTTGTAAACTCATTTGCCGATATAAACCAAGCCGGTAATCTGGCTGCGATGATTGCCAACATCGAATATGGCGCAGAGGTAATGGAAGACGGCAGTACCAAGATAAGCGACACAGCAAAAGACTTGGTCAACGACCTCAATGACTCTTTCCAAGGCGCAAACTTAGGCAGAGAAGACCTCGCCCATGCGATTGCCAAGATTCAAACAGACTTTGAAGCGGGTATGCAGTACATTGTGGACACATTTGAATCACAGGTCAAAGCGATGGACATGAGTACGGAGAGTGCCATAAACGGTCAAGCAACAGTAGATGGTTTAATTCAAGGCATGGAAAACCGGCAAGGAGCCGCAGCGCAGGCAGCCAATCAGCTTGGACAACGTGTGCTCAGAGAGATGCGCGCAGCGCTTGAAATCCGATCCCCCTCACGAGCCATGAAGAAAATAGGCCACTTCACCATGGACGGTTTCACCGATGGTATGGAAGACCGCCAGCAGAAAGTAAAAAACGTGGCAGAGGATACAGCAGACACGGTACAAGACAGCTTCAAAAAAGCAGCGCTCAAACAACAGATGTTATATAAATCCATGTCAGCGCAGCAAAAAGCACTGATGGAAAAAGGCGCAAAAAGCGTATCAAAAGCCGTGCCGGATGGATTCGATCACGCACTTACACAGCAAAAGAAGCTCAAAGCCATGTCCAAGAAGACCCTCGAAGCCAAGAAAGACTACGCCGACAGCTCAGCATCATTCGTCTAAAGATGGCATGAACAAGGCACTTGCCGTGCAGCAGAAGCTCAAGAACACTTCTCTATACCCTTCAACTATGCTTAGCTGGGTCTTTCCAGTCTTTTTGTTAAATGATTTTTTTAGATACATGATACAACCTCTTGTGTATATAGTTGCATCTATTATGCCATATATCGCGACATAACGCAACATATATTAATCGATAAAATCGCTTTTTTTCATAAAAAAAGACCGCTGCTGCAAGCGGTTGGTTAATTTTGTTATTTAATTAGATGTCAAACAAGGGAGTTTTCCTAAGTTTATGATGCGCAATGGTTTTCGGCGGCTGAGATTTCATGACCTCAGACATAGTAGTGCATCACTTCTGATAGCAAACGGTATATTGCTCAAGCAAGTACAGGAGTGGTTAGGGCATAGTGATTTTGCGATAACAGCTAATACGTATGCACATTTAGATTTTTCAGCCAAACATGAAGCTGCGAACGCAATGACATGGATAGGGAAAACATCATTAGCGAAGAATAACGAAACGAGTCAGGCAGAAATGGCAAGCTGATAAAGCGAGATGGATTGCATTTGTGGATAAGCGAAAACCACTGCAATTGCAGTGGTTTCGGGATTGGCGGAGGGGAGAGGATTTGAACCCCCGGTGGGTTTTAAGCCCACAATTGATTTCGAATCAATCACCTTAAGCCACTCGGACACCCCTCCGTATATGCATCTCAAAATGCTTGAAAAACTGTCTAAAAAAGTTGGGCAAACATCAGCAATATTCAGTTGATAGCTTATCACAGACCCATTGCAAATACAAGGTTTTTCGACATGAGGTGGTAAAAAACAACCGCATTTCGAGTGCGGCTCGTTATGACCACTTCGATACTCTTCCATCATTTTTCTTGTGTAAAACAAAATACACGACTATAATAGATTTGTCAATATCAAATGGGGGCTTCACAAAGTCCCATATGACAGATTTATTAAATATCTACAAGCAAGCCAAGTCTAATGACTGGAGGCAAACAAGCATAAACAATGAATGCCCACAATGGAGGATTAATAAAATCAACGGATTACTACGAGAAGTCAGCATCAAAGAAGGGCTGCCGACAGTAAACGACGCAATAAAAAGAGTTACATACAACATAAAAAACGCCGAGCCTATGGGCGTATCCGCCATAAAACTGATACATGGATACGGCTCAACTGGCAAAGGCGGAGGCATTCGGACAGAAACACGAAGATACCTCGAAAGACTAAAGAACCGGAAAGAAATCAACGACTTCATAACAGGCGAGAAATTCTCGATTTTTGACGAAAGTACACGAAAAGCTTTCTTAGTATGTGACGGATTGCGGCGTGACAGTGACCTTGAGCGGCACAATAATGGAATAACTATTGTCATTTTGTAACGAGAGGTATATATTATGAATATTATAGTAGTTGTCAACAGTGATTGGGGTATCGGATGCGAAGGGAAACAAGCAATTATCTTGCCCGAGGACAGACGATTTTTCCGAGAGACGACAGATGGAGGCACCATCATAGCCGGACGGAAAACCTATGAGGATTTCCCAGGCCCATTGCCGAACAGAAAGAACATTATCCTTACCCGGGACAAGGACTTCAAACCGGAAGGGGTAATCGTCAAGCGCTCACTGGAAGGTGTACTTGAAGAGATTGCGAATGAAGATAAGTCCGATGTGTTCATTGTCGGCGGCGGTGAAATATATAAGCTATTCCTGCCACTATGTGACTACGCGTACGTAACCAAAATCGAGGCTGCACCTAAATCCGACACATATTTCCCCAATTTGGACAGTCTCCCCAATTGGAAAATTGAGGAGCAGTCTGGAATTCAAACCTCTGAAACCGGAGTCAAATACGAAATAATCATTTACAAAAACACGTCACACTCCTGAAAGGAATGATCACCATGCAAGAATTATTTGTTAAAGGCACATCGCTTCCGGACGCATACCACAAGGCTCTTTTGGCACTGCACGAAAACAATGATGAGGTGCCCTGTCCCGACTACAATACAAACCAAAAAGAAGCTTCGATGACTTTCATCGCTGATTATCCGCTCAAAGAGCCGATAATCAGCAAATTCTTCATCGGTGACCCACGCTCGCTCGAACAATATCGGCAGGAAATGCTTGACGGTATACTCGATTTTGAGGTCGAGCGCGGCAATTGGGAATACACATATCATCAGCGCATGGAAAAACAAATTCCGTGGATTATTACAGAACTGCGACGCAATCCTGATTCAAGAAGAGCCGTTGTTGTGATTCGTGATGAAACCGATAGGGACACCGAATCACCGGCCTGCTTGCAGATACTGCAATTTTTGATTCGAAAAAAAGCGCTCCACTGCAAAGTTGTATTTCGCTCCAATGATGCGACAAAAGCGGCTTTTATGAATGCCTATGCACTGGTGATGCTCCAAAAGCGGATAGCCGATACGCTGGGCATATCAGTCGGTAGCTACACACATCGCGCCCACAGTTTCCATGTATATGAGAAAGACTATGATATGTTTGACGGTTATATAAAGCGACTGAAAATAGGCGGAGAGCTGGCATATTATTTTGAAGGCGACTGGGATGAGCAAATGGAAGAAGCAAAACTCGGCATAGCAAAAATGGTCGAAGAGTTGCGCAATAGAGTGTAAAACGTATGGGCGAACCCTATTCGTCCGTAGAATGTAGAGGAGCAATTAACTAATGGAATTGAAATTCACCGCCCCATGCTTGTTCGGCCTAGAAGGGCTTTGCGCTGATGAGTTAAAACGCCTGAACATGAAAGATGTATGTGCGGAAAATGGGCGTGTATTATTCACCGGTGCAGAAAACGATATCGCCCGCGCAAACATCAACTTGCGGACAGGGGAGCGGGTGCTGCTGAATGTTGGTGCAAAAAGGGCAGATACCTTTGACATGCTGTTCGAAAGCGTAAAAGCTATGCCCTGGGAAAACTACATACCTATTGACGGGCAGTTTCCGGTGAAAGGCCATAGTCTTAAATCTAAGCTCCACTCCATCCCGGATTGCCAGAAAATCATCAAAAAAGCAATAGTTGAGCGCCTTAAAGCAAAATACAAGGTAGAGTGGCTAAAGGAAACAGGAGCCAAATATCAAGTGCAATTTGCAATTATGGATGATACGGCATCATTATACATCGACACAACCGGAGTTGGTCTCCACAAAAGAGGATACAGACCCGCAGGAAACGCAGCGCCGCTGAGAGAGACTCTTGCAGCGGCAATTGTAAAACTTTCCAGATATCGGGGAAGAGAGCAAATCTGCGACCCTTTCTGCGGTTCGGGTACAATTCCGATTGAAGCCGCACTTGCAGCATTAAATCGTGCACCAGGTTTAAATCGCAAATTTGCGGCGCAGGAATGGGGCTGGTTAAAGCCGAAAATATGGGAAGAGGCGTTTGCTGAGGCCAGGGACGGCGAGTACAAAGGCAGTTATGATATTTGGGGCGGCGACATTGACCCCAAAAGTATATCAGCGGCAGTGGACAATGCAAAAAGAGCGGGAGTTTCTGAGCATGTCCGATTTGAAATTGCAGAGGCAGCAGATTTTAGAAGGTCTGAACCAAATGGAATTATCGCAACAAATCCACCATATGGTGAGCGAGTCATGCTGCAAAAAGAGGCGGAAGAGATTTACCGCCGCTTTGGTGTTGCTGTTAAAAAGCTCGACAACTGGAAGATGTATGTCCTGTCTTCTCACACAGAATTCGAACGCACATTTGGCCAAAAAGCTACAAAAAAGCGTAAACTATACAACGGTATGATAAAATGCGACCTGTTTATGTACTATTAGCGGATAGGAGTCAAACTCCTATCGATTTTAGCGAGTGGAGTTCCGCCCCTGCATCGCCAAATCCAAAATAAAAACAAATAGTGAACATGTGAGCTAATTAGAAGAAAATTTCAAAAATCAACGTAAAGTGCAGAAAACCAGAGAATCGTAGAGAAATATAGAGACAAATTGCAATAAAACGGGAATATACTCAATTTTGCTGCAATTATAGTGGATATACATGTTGCGAAATAATTTAACTTGGATTATTATTAGAACTGCGTTAGCACTCAGTGCGCGAGAGTGCTAACGCAAAACGTACTATTTAATTTGTATTTTTATTAGGAGGTTTTTAATATGACATTAAAGCCATTGGCAGACCGGGTTATCATCAAACAGGTCGAGGCGGAAGAGACAACCAAAGCCGGGATTATTCTCACCAGCGCGGCACAGGAGAAACCGCAAGTTTTTGAGGTTGTGGAAGTAGGGCCTGGCGGCAAAATCGAAGGCCATGAAGTGGTAATGGTCGTAAAAAAAGGCGACCGCATCATCACCGGTAAATACAGCGGCACTGAAGTTAAAATCGATGGAGAAGAGTTTACAATAGTACGTCAAAGTGACATTCTTGCGATTGTTAAATAGTAACGATTGTAAACAAATGCATATTGCAAATTCCCGGACTTGCGTGCATGTTGCTTTTTGCTGCTGGTCCAAAACATAATGAACTATGAAATAAACTTATCGGAGGTAGGAAATTAAATGGCTAAACAAATCATTTACGGTGAAGAGGCTCGCAGAGCTTTAGAAAAAGGTGTCAACCATCTCGCCGACACAGTAAGATTAACCATAGGGCCAAAGGGCAGAAATGTTGTCCTTGACAAAAAATATGGCTCACCACTCATTACAAATGATGGCGTAACCATCGCAAAAGAAATCGAACTCAAAGACCCATTTGAAGACATGGGTGCACAGCTTGTTAAGGAAGTCGCTTCCAAAACGAACGACGTTGCCGGCGACGGCACAACAACCGCCACAGTACTTGCACAAGCCATGATTCGTGAAGGCATCAAAAATGTAGCAGCCGGTGCAAATCCTATGGTCATGAAAAGAGGCATAGAAAGAGCTGTAGCTGCATCAGTTGAAGCAATTAAAGCAAACTCAAACCCTGTTTCAGGCACAGCCGACATCGCTCGTGTTGGTGCGGTTTCCTCAGGTGATGAGACCATAGGCAAGCTGATTGCTGAGGCGATGGAAAAAGTTTCTCAAAACGGCGTGATTACAGTCGAAGAATCAAAAACTGCCGACACATATTCAGAAGTCGTTGAAGGTATGCAATTCGATCGTGGCTACATCACCCCTTATATGATTACAGATGCTGAGAAGATGGAAGCTGTCATTGATGACCCTTACATTCTCATCACTGACAAAAAAATCTCAAACATTCAAGAAATCCTCCCTGTTCTTGAGCAAGTCGTACAGGGCGGCAAAAAGCTTGTTATCATTGCAGAAGATGTTGAAGGTGAAGCTCTTGCAACAATCATTCTCAACAAAATTCGTGGCACATTCACATGCCTGTGTGTAAAAGCTCCGGGATTTGGCGACAGACGCAAGGAAATGCTCAAAGATATCGCAGCGCTAACAGGCGGCGAAGTGATTTCTAGCGAACTCGGCATGGAGCTAAAAGATGCAACAGTTGAAATGCTTGGTCAAGCAAGACAAGTGAAGTCAAACAAAGACAATACAATCATTGTCGAAGGCACAGGCAAAACTGATGATATCAAATCACGTATCAACCAAATAACCAGCGAAATCGAAATCACAACATCAGATTACGATAAAGAAAAGCTTCAAGAACGCCTCGCAAAACTTTCCGGCGGCGTAGCGGTCATCAAAGTTGGTGCAGCGACAGAGACAGAAATGAAAGAAAAGAAACTCCGCATGGAGGACGCACTCAACGCAACACGCGCTGCGGTTGAAGAAGGCATCGTTGCAGGCGGCGGTACGATTTATGTCGTAGCTTCAAAAGCAGTAGAAAAGCTTCTCGACGGCGCATCCGGAGATGAAAAGACCGGTATGCAACTCATTTCCAAAGCGCTTGAAGCCCCTGTCATGCAAATCGCCATGAATGCAGGACTTGAGGGTGCGGTCGTACTGGATAAAGTCAAGTCATCCAATGATGCAGCATTTGGTTATGATGCAGCAAGTCAAGAGTATGGTGATATGATCAAAGCCGGTATTGTAGACCCGACAAAGGTTTGCCGCAGTGCACTTGAAAATGCAGCATCTGTAGCAGCAATGGTGCTGACGACTGAGTCGCTTGTGGCAGATATTCCGGAGCCACCGGCGCCAATGCCAGCAGCCCCCGATATGGGCGGAATGTACTAAGCAACAATATCGAATAAAGCTACTAAACAGAGGGTGCGAAAGCGCCCTCTGTTTTAGCGCCTATAACGAATCGGATGACTGTGGTCATCCGATTCGTTGGTGTATTCAGTTAAGTTAAGCCTCTACTTTGTAACTTTCCCACGCCTGAATAATACAACTCCTGCGACGGTGGTGCCCAATCCGATAACAAGCAAGACAATGTAAAGCAGTATGCGCATTGTATCACCTGTAGCTGGGATTTGAGAATCTGGAGGTCGCTCATGCCCCAATGGCGGGTCTCCAGGATCAATAGGTTCGGATGAATCGCCTGGAGTGCCCGGATCGCCCGGTTCACTCGGATCACCCGGGTCGCCCGGCTCAAGTGGCGGCCAATCCGGTGGCGGATACGTTGGTGGTGTCGGCGGAGTTGTCGGAGGTATAGGCGGGATATCAGGCGGTTCGTCAGGTTCACCTGTATCCGGTGGCGGTGTCGGGACATACCTGTTGGTTATAGTGAGGCTAATGTTGAGGTTGTCTCTGCCGATTGTTACAGTAGCGGGCAACGGCGGGTCTGAACCAAGCCATGTAAACCCTGGAATGCCTGTATGTCCTACTTCTGTGATGGTGTATGTGCCGAGCGGCAAATCGGTAAGGGTGATGCCTGCGATGGCTGATGATCCTGGGATTCTGGCAACGACAACACCGCTTGCGTTTGTAACAATGATAGCGAACGTATCCGGGAGCATCTCAGGAGGCATACCATCAAGCACTTTTTGAATATGCAGTGAGCCTGTGGGTGAATTGACATAGTTATTCTCTATCAAAATCTGCAGCATCATCCCTACGTTGGTATTTACACCATTTTGAACTTGCCATATTAACCCAGACTCGTCTACTGTGAAGTTGATTGGGAATGTTGGAATAGTTGTCAAATCTTTACCGGGAATGTCGAAACCAACCTCTGTAATGGTATAGTCACCGGGAGCTAATCCTTCGATGCGATAGCCGAGCGTTATGAGCGTACTGCCAAAATTGTCTACGGTATTCATTCCGATTTCTTGTCTGAAACCGTTTGGCCCCTCAATGATTATGGCAAAGGTTTGATTAAGAGCCGCCACCTCATAATCAGTCAGTCCGTTAAAGAGCTTTGCAATCCATATAATCGGCTCATATGGAATCGGAGGTGGTGGGATGAAGTTGGCTGGGCGATAATATCTGTTGAAAACATTTATGGTACCGACAGTGCCTGGATTTACCTGACCAATCACGATGGGTTGATTGGGCAGAGGATCTACAAGCTGCCAGCCCCACACGAATCCACCGCTTTCAAAAGCTGTATAGGTACCGGGGGCTAAATTGGGTATTTGAATCGAATAAACATTATATGTCCCGTCATTACTTGTCGGTTGACTTAAATCCAATGTGACGATATGCCTAGGTATACGGCTCGTGTCACTAGGTAGCGGAGATGGGATAGGACCATATATTAGGAAAGAAACATCGGAAGGTTGTATTCCGTCAGGAAACCCAGGATTTGTAGCGCCGAAGTATCCACCGCCGGAATCGACATATTGAAAACGTTTGTTTATCTCGATACTCACGGGTCTGTCATTCCCGATGTTTATGAAGTCTGAAATCTGATTAACCTCTTTACCGAGCAAGCCGCTATGAAGTGCAGTGTTGACGTTTGGATTTATAGTGAAAAACGTGTATGAATCCATACCAATCGGGGTGAAGAATCCGGTTGGAGCCTGCCTCTCGACCAACATGAAGATGAAGTTGTAGTCAGTCACAATCCAAGAATCACTAAACTGAGCAACACCATTTGCATCGGTTGTTATGCCCTGAAGAAGTCGGAAGAAGTTTCGGACTACTCCATCGGTTCCGACAATCGATATTGGATTGCCCAACCCGGAAGGAGGATGGTATTGAGTCGGATTTGAAACCTCGGCGACATATAGGTCAAATACTGCGCCTGGAAGTAGATTTGTGGCGGGGTCGGGGTTGTGATTATCTCGCTTAAACAATCTCAAGTTCAGATTGTTGGCGCTCGCGCCCACATCAGAGTCGCCAACATTGTAGTTGCCATCACCTGCCTCGCTGGTTCTTCCGTAGATTGCAATACTGTTGCCAATGACACCTGTTTGTCCCAATGGAATCAGCACAAGCGCATCGTATGTAAGTCTTATGGGCGTTTCGTTTGGAATAACGAAGTCAAACTCAGTGTTGTTGACCCAGTTGACGCTCCACAGTGTCCAATCATTGTACGTTATAGGCATTTCCACCCAAATACCATCCCAAATACCCAGCGGGGTCAGTGTTTGAGTATATAACTTGACAGTGTCTAGGTATACCTTCAAGTTTGTCAAGATATCCTTTGCTATGACCTCTGGCGGGCCTGAGCCTGGTGCTGTGCTAACATCTCTAAATTCTGTGCTGCCGTCAGCGTTGATGATGATATCTACATGCATCATGTCGGAACCTGGTGCCGAAGGAGTCATCCCCTTGTGCAGTACAACAGGTACATAATTGACGACGGTGGTTGCATCGAACATGCATTCGCCGGAGTTGACCTCTATACTTGCGGTGTTGAGCAAACCATCAATCGGATTCTCACCGCGATATGGGGCGGATAAGAGCAGTTGGTAGTGCACTTCAAATCTGCTTCTCACGGCAAACCAATCCAGAACAGGGGCGACTCCGATTTGTGTTCCGTTTTGATTGGGAGGCGCTGTGAATTGATACAACTGTGTGAAGTTGGCTGTGATTGTATTCGGGGTTGTTGTAAAATCAACATCGAAGCCGGTCGCAGGGGCAAAATATCTTCTCGGATTACTGGTGGTGTCAATGATATAGAATGAACCGGGAACATATTCCAGCATCGCATCGAAAGTGTCGGTGAAAATCGGAGTTGCACCGGGTTTGAACAAACCGGTGCCCGGTCTGTTAGAAGCATTATTAGCATTGATTGTGACGATGTAATCAAACAATGCCGGGTTATTTGTCTGATTGGATTGTTTAAATATTGGCCAGTAGTCGTTTATGTTTTGGCCAGCGACATAATGACCATCCGGAGCCAGATTTGCCGGAGCATTGTACAGGTAGAGTGCATTGCTGATATATGTGCTTATGCTGCTCTGCAGCTGCCCGACGAGCGTATCAGGGAGATTGATTCTGTATGTAAATGTTAGTGTTGTCGGATAGTTTACCGGCCAATACGGAAAGCCTCCTAGCGCCGGATCTACGCTTGTACCTAAGAAAATCCTCCATGAATTGGCACTAAACGGAATAGGTTGTGTATAAGTAAATCCTGGTACAGGCTGTCCCACAAGAGCGGCCGGGCTACCGTCGGCAAATACTGCAGTGAGTACAATATCCCCACCGGTTATAGGATCAATAGGAACGTTGCTTACCGAGGCACCACCGGGGAAGCGACCCAGTGTATCGTATATGTATAGAGGGTCGCCATACAAGCCGCCGGGAACTGTGATGGTTACCGTATAATCGACATAGTATTGGCCGCCGGGTCTTCCGCAAATTCCGGAGGATATCTTTGAAATTAATCCGGCAGATGGCGGTCTGACAGGAACAATAACACTCGGGCCGGGAAAACCTGGCCCGTCAGGAAACTGGAAGTAAACATCATTGCTCAAGTCATAACCCGGTTGCCCTGGTATTGGTGTGCCGGTTGTAACATTTGTATTGAATCGAATCTCAACTCTGAAAATTCCACCAATGGGAGTGCCTGTGCTTGGATTTATAAAGCTGGCTGGCGGAACAACAAGCGTAAACATATTGTCCAAGGCTCTGGTATAAAACGCCGGAAGCATATTGGCAGTGGTGTCTAACAATACATTGCCGCCCGAACCATAGAACTTGATGCCGATTGCGTTTTCAGGTGGAAGAACCAGCCCGACTTGAAGCGTTTCTGTAATAGTTCCGGAATTCAGAAGCACACTGATGCCATCTCCAACGACTACTGTCCAATTGATAAACGGATAACCAGAACCATCCGGATTGACAGTAGCATCAGGATTAAACTGTCCCGATTTGTTTATAGTGAAGTCTTTTCTTACTTGATCGGAGGTGTTGGAGTTATCAATAAGCGGCAGGTTAGTGTTTACATCTACCCCATGAACGCTAACGGAATTGTTGATATGAAGCAAATAATTCAGTGGTTGTATTCCCAATTGAGGATTGTTTGCGATCATCTTAGCGATGTTCATGTTGTACCTGATGGTAATGAAGTCGTCCGGTTGTAATGTTATCGGTTGAAATGGCGTTAGCGGTGAAACAGTGTCAAAGTTATACGAGAATAATGCTGGACTAGGCATCCTTTGCACAGGCATAGGTTGGAACCCACTTGATGGTTGACCTACGCGATTGAGCGTATAAGTAAATGCTGAAAATGCATCGTTGGATGCAGGGTTGAGTATGCTTGCTCCGTTAACAAAGGGAGCATCAGTCAGAACGATATTTCGCACCGGAGCTGATAACGCGCGGATGGTTATTATGTAGTATATAGTCTCGGTTGCCTGATCATATCGCGACTCTTTTACAACATCCAACCTGGCTGGAGGTACGACCGGATCTACCACGTCAATCACGATGTTGCCAAAATCCAATCCGCCGTTGCCGCCGCCCGCCATAAGCTGAGCGAATATCTGCAAGGTAAATGTCACATTAGTGTAGTTGTCAATGAAGCTTATGCCCGGTGTCGGAACGCCTTGGTTATTTACTTCGTTGAAAGTGACTGTTACTAATCCTGTCGTATCTATGGTATATATGCCTACTATCGGCCCATCAACGCCAATTCGTATTGGAGAAGCACCTACGGCTGTTTGTATTTGGAGAGAAGATGGGAGTTGGAAGAGCAAAGTCCCCTGAGGGGCATTTTGCATTTGGAGATCGACCCTTTCAGCGAAAGTTATATCGAATCTATAAGTTTGACCTATGTATGTTGTATCACCTGTGCCGATTTGCACAGGTGGATCGACACTCAAATCCCATATGGTTGCTGAGGTTACAAAGCTCGCCAAATCCCATGGATCCCCAATAGCAAATGGTGTGAATGCCGCAAAGCTGCCAATCACCGGTGGAATTTCAATCCAGTTATAGTTTCCGAAGTCCAAAAACCCACCGCTTTCTTCCAAAAGCAGGGCATCGATAACCAAAGTTATTGAAACATCTGAATAATAGTCGATGAAGTTTCTACCGTCTGGGGTATCTTCACCATCAAGCAATACATCGTCAAACCAAACTTCAACCAGACCGGTGCTGCTTACGGTATACCAACCAACAATAGCGCCTGATGTGGTTGCGATAGGGGTTTCGTCAATTTCATACACTATTTCAAGGCCAAAAGGCAATTGATACAGTAGCTTTCCGTACTCATTTAACTCAAATTGTGTATTCAATTCAGGGTGATCAGGGAAAAATTGTTCTGAAAACGTGATTGTGAAGCTGTACATTTGGTCGAAAACATCAGGAAATTCAGCATCGGGGTCAGTGGAATCAAACGGCTCAATTGCACTTCCATCTAAGGTAAGTGCAGTGACGCTGTAAACGAAATTGCTCAGGTCTGTGAAGTCGAAAAGCTCGGATTGCGCAGGGCTTAGGATGTTTATCTCTGTACTATCGAAAGGCTGTGTACTGTCGTCCCCACCATCATCATCAAGGATGTCAGTGGTGAGACTGTCGTTATTACTAAGTTCGCTAAGTTCTATGCTGCTGTTGGCCCAGGTTGAGGATATGGTTGTGATTGCCCCCAGGACTTCCTCGCCAAACTCTGAAACATCATCAGACCAAGAAACAGAGTCGCCAGAGTTGTAGGCATCACCCGGGTCGTAAGCATCACCCGGGTCGTAAGCATCGCCCGGGTCGTAAGCATCGCCCGGGTCATAAGCATCGCCCGGATCGTAAGCATCGCCCGGATCGTAAGCATCGCCCGGATCGTAAGCATCGCCCGGATCGTAAGCATCGCCCGGATCGTAAGCATCGCCCGGATCGTAAGCATCGCCCGGATCGTA
>WQUY01000050.1 GCA_009781855.1 Oscillospiraceae bacterium
TAGGTTTTCATGCAATACACATATTATCACACCGCAATTTGCAAAGCAAGCAACGCCAATTTAAAGATTCACCATAATACCCTCAAAATAGTTCTTGACATTTGCATTCATTTGGATAAAATATAGAGACGTAAATCTGCCGTAATTACATTAGGAATCGAAGGAAACCTGCAAAAATGAAGTTCTCTAGGCTTTTATTTAGTATTCTATTCCTCACTGTAATCTGGATTATCCTCAGAGAAAACATTAGCCTCTTTGATGTTGTTTTAGGTGTCTTGGTGGGCATAGCGTGCATCATGTTTGCACGTCGGCTTCTCCCCTTGGAAGATAGCGACAATGTCAATTTTTCCAGATTAGTGACATATCCGTTTTGGCTGTTGGGACAGATATATCTGTCCGGCTTTTTTGTTATGAAGATGATTATTAATGGCGCCAGAGCGGATATCGTACGCGTGGACACAAAACTTAAAAGCGATATATTACGTGTAATCATGGGCAATTCCATAACTATAGTACCCGGGAGTATCACCCTGGAGCAAGAAGACCATGAATACACCGTCGTTTGGATGCGTCCCTCATCTGCATCGGATCCTGCCGGCGATGTGGGGAATGCGGTCAAGGGCAAGCTGGAAGCAAAGCTTATAAAGGCTGAAAAGCAAGGAAGGTGTTAGAGTTGAACTTTCTGATGGCTGTGCTGGGCATAGTGCTGGCATTTATTTTGATATGCATTTTTCGTGCGATTCGTGGGCCATCTATATGGGATAGATTGCTTGGATTGAATCTGGTAACAACAAAGGTTATCGTTATCATCGGGATATTTTCGTCTTTGAATGCCTTGCCATATCTTATTGACCTTGCGTTAGTATATGCGCTTATAGGGTTTGTCGGAACAATTTTCACAGCATTGTTCCTGATGGCAAGAGTTAAGGAGGTCAGAAAGTAAGTGGACATTGATGGCATTTTAGTAATCATAGGCAACATACTCATTGCTGCCGGGATTGTTTTTATGGCTTTTGGAATGATTGGGCTCTTTCGCTTCAAGAACTTCTATCTTAGAATCATGTCGAGCGCAAAAGCTGACACTGTCGGCACACTGACAATTATCTTTGGCTTAGCGATTCGTCACGGCCTCAGTTTTTTTTCGGCCAAACTGCTGCTTTTGGCTTTTATATTGATTGTGCTTGGTCCGCTTTGTAATCATATGGTCGCCCGCTCTGCATATCTTTCGGGATATGAGACGCAAAGCACCAAAGGTGACAGCGATAAAGATATGGAAGAGGAGGAGACCTCATGACCCTCGCATTGTTATTGTTGTGGGTGGTGTCGGGTTTGCTTATATTACAAGAACGCACAGTTTTTCGCATGGTAATATATCTCGGCGTCTTTTCACTCATAACCACCATAATTTTTCTTTTTCAGGGTGCGCCGGACGTTGCTCTAGCTAACGCTTCTGTCAGCGGTTTTTCTACGATTTTTCTCATCGTGTGTTTTGAGAAATATTACAGCGCAAAAGACTCTGCCAAAAAAACTAAACCCAATATGCCAAAAGTTAGGCTTGCCGGGGTTTGCAGAGGGGTCGCTGTGCTGTTGTTTTCCGTGCTTATGTGCGTTATGTTTATCCACTTTCTGCCAGACAGTGAGGTTTCGACATATCTCAAACATCAGTATGCCACTTTGTTCTACAGTGATGTTGGAGGAGAGAATGCTGTAACCGCAATATATCTGGCCTATAGGCTCTATGACACCGTTTTTGAAGCATTGATGCTGGTTGTCAGTGTTATTGCGGTCGTGCATCTTTCTTTCTTTGATGAAATGTCTGTTAGCAGCGGTCGCCAAAGTGAGATTCGGCATTCAGCTACCGCAATCAGAACTATTCGCGTGGTATGCCCAATAATCATTTTATTTGGCGTATATCTGATTGCAAATGGACATCTTTCACCCGGCGGTGGATTTCAGGGTGGAGTTGCTGTGGCTGTGTTTTTCGTGTGTCGCTTTATGATTTTCAATATCTACGATTTGCCTGTTGGCACGGTGCTAAAGGATGAAAAAATTGTATTTTTAGGCATAATCCTTGTCGCTGTGTTCGTGATTTTCCTGGGCATTCACCAATACTTCCCATACCAGCATACTGCGCTTTTACAAACCTTGTATCTGCTTATGATGAACACGCTTATTGGGGTGAAAGTTGCTTTGGGATTTATGATGTTGTTTTACAGATATGTCGCAGTGGATCGACAGTAGTACGAAAGGAATGGTCATTATATGCGAATGATGGAGATTATTCCCATAATTGTATTTTTCATGGGAATGTTCGGTCTGATGTTCAGCAAAAATATAATAAAGTCTGTCGCTTGCCTGGTGTTAATGGAAATGGCTGTAATCGTATTTATTTTAGGGCTGAGCTACAGGGCGGGTGTTTTACCGCCGATAGGACGAGGTTTGCAGTATAACCTTGACGGCATTGCAGATCCGCTGCCGCAAGCACTTATGATTACTGCGATAATCATCGGACTTGCCGTTACGGCAATAGATTTCACAATGATAATTCACTTGGTTCGAAAACATAAATCAACCGATTGGAACGAAGTAAAAGCATTGAGCAGGGAGAGTTTTGACAAATGTTAACGTATTTTGTGTTGGCGCCAATAGTCATAGCTGTATTCCTGTATCTGTTCTCTTCGAACAAAACCAACAGGATTATCGCCATTGTAATGCAGGCCATAATAACGGGCTTTGCACTTTACCTGCTGCTCCAAACCAGACAGCAAGGTGAAATATTGACCTTTGTAGGAAACTATCAGGGTTTATTGGGTGTTGTTCTTAAAGCAGACATGATGGCAGCATCATTTGTGTTGCTGACGGCGCTGTTATTTTTAGTAGTTGCAATTTACAGCCTGCACGAGGAAAACAGTAAACTCTTCTGGCTTTTGATGTTCATTTGGGAAGGACTGCTTATAGGTATTTTCCTTAGTCGTGACTTCTTTAACGTTTTTGTTCTGGCAGAGGTCGCAACTGTTGTTGTTGCCGTGCTGATCATGTATGACAAAGGCCGACGTAATATGTTCGACGGCCTTGTTTTCCTAATGGCAAACACTGTCGCCATTCAGTTTTATCTGTTCGGCATCGGTTATGTCTATATGCTGACTGGCGTTCTGGACATGCAAGCTGCCACAGATATCCTTGCAACGCTCCCCCGGGAAAACCTGATTCTACCCTATGCGCTTATGATGACTGCAATAGCTTTCAAAGCCGCTGTTATCCCTATGTATAGCTGGCTTCCCAAAGTACAGGGTATTCCGAGAGCACCTGATGCCGTTGCTGCTTTGCTTTCTGGACTTCACGTTAAGAGTGCTATTTTCCTTTTTATCCGCTTTCAAGATGTCTTTGCACCGGTGGCTTCCACAGACTTATTCCTTGTAATTGGACTGATTACAGCAATTGTCGGCGTGGTCATGGCGGTGTCACAGGTTGACATCAAATTGCTGCTGGCATATAGTTCAACGGCGCAGATTGGGCTTATTATAGCAGGTTTATCTATTGATGATCCCTATTCCCACGCTGGCAGTCTATATCATATGATTAGCCATGCGCTATATAAAGTTGCACTGTTTTTGATTGCTGGTGTACTCTCAGGTATGTACGGCACCAGAGATATGCGCAAAATCAAAGGCATTTTCAAGAAAGACAAGTTTATAGGCATAGCGATTGTGTTGGCTCTGCTAGGTATTACCGGCGCACCTCTGTTTAACGGCAATGTTTCCAAGTATTTTATAATGAGCGGCGCTGACTATGTTGTCAACTCGCTTATGATTCTTATTAATCTCGGCACTATTTTGGTTGCTATCAAATTTGGTGCAATGCTTTTCGGCACCCCCGACGAGTCCTATGTCGGCAAGAAAACCGATAAGTCCAGTGATGTTGCGATTTATGCTTTGTGCTTGATGTGCTTTGCAGGTGGTATATTCGGCGAAGAGCTGATGGACTTCCTTTTCAATGCGCCATTCCAGATGTCTTTCTATGGCTTCATAGAAAAAATAATCATTCTTTCGGCAAGTTGGGTTGTCGGGTTGGTTGTTTACAAATATGTGTTTGCAGATAACAAAAACCAGGCTTTCTTCGGACGCATTCGTGCCATTGATTTGAATTTTAGAGGCATTTGTGTCTCAATTGGTGCATTCTTTGTTGTGGCTCTGGCTGTCGTTGGTTTCCTGAGCTGACGAGAGTCGATTAGGTTGATTTTGCCAGTAAAATGAGATAGAATACTGCCAAAAACGCACCGGAGGTCATGCCTGTATGAACAAATATAATGATCTGTATCTGGAAAAGCTATTGAGCATAGAGCAGGTCGCAGCCATGGCCGAGTCCGGATGGAGTCTTTGCTCGGATATTGGCATGTCAGCTCCTTTTGCAATTTACGAAGCAATCGGTAAACGCGTGCGAGACAACAATTTGACAGATATCACGATGCATTCATGGATGGATGTAGACTATTTACCATTTTTCGACAATGAATTGACCGAAAAAATCAGCGGAGTCTCGTGGTTTTCCGGAGTAGGCGGAAGAAAGGCCATCAATGCCGGGCATGGAGATGTCATGCCTAATTATTTCAGGGATGCGCCTTCACTTTTTAGGGATTATATCGACCTTGACGCTTTTTATGCGGTTGTTTCTCCGATGGACAAGCACGGCTATTTCAGCACCTGTAATGCCGCTAATTCGTTTTCAATGGCGAGGAAAGCAAAGCATATTTTCCTTGAGGTCAACGAAAATATGCCTCGTTCTGCATACACTTCTTACATACATATTTCTCAAGTCACAGCATTATACGAAAATAATAAGCCGCTTGCAGAAGTTTCCCCAACTCAGGAGGACGATGTCAGCCTTATGGTCGGCCGGTACGTCACTGAAGAAATTCCAAACGGTTCAACTATCCAGCTCGGTATAGGCAATATTCCAGAAACCGTCGGAAAACTACTTAAAGAAAAATCCGATTTAGGAATACATACTGAATTGTTTACCGATTCTATGATGGAACTTCTGGAGTGCGGCGCTGCAAATAACAATTTTAAACCTATTCATACCAGCCGCTCCGTGGCTACCTTTGTTTTTGGAACACGAAAATTATATGATTTCATCGACGACAACCCTGGCATTGAAATGCTTCCGGTTGATTATGTCAACGACCCGGCAGTCATCGCCAAACATCCGAACATGATGTCGATAAATGCTGCTGTAGAAGTCGATTTCATGGGTCAGGTCTGTGCCGAATCCATTGGCTCCCGTCATATATCCGGCACAGGTGGGCAGGTTGACTTTGTCCGCGGCGCTGTTCAGGCGTGCGGCGGCAAGAGCTTTATCGCTTTTACCTCAACAGCACAAAACGGCAAGGTCAGCAGGATATCTCCGGTTCTCAAATCCGGTGCCTTTGTGACAACGAGCAAGAATGATGTCGACCATATCGTGACTGAGTACGGTGTGGCAAAGCTGCGCGGCAAGTCGGTCTATCAGCGCGCAAAGGCTTTGATTTCCATTGCACATCCCAAGTTTCGGGATGAACTGACTTATCAGGCGCGTAAATTGAATATTATTATATAGATAACCCTAATACAATCTAAGGCTGCCGGACATCAAATGCTCGGCAGCTTTCGCTGTTACTATATCGTTAGAAATCTCATAAATCATGTCTTACCTCTCCTGTCAAAATATTTGAACCCACACCGCATTTTGTGATTTCTTCTAAATCGCAATCAAGCTCGCAAGCCAGTATTTTAACGATTCGTTGGGTGCAAAATCCACCCTGACATCGGCCGCTGTCTGTGCCGGTTCGCCGCTTGACTCCGTCCAGAGTGACAGCACCGGGAACTCTGTGAATCGCATCAAGTATCTCCCCTTTCGACACGCCTCTACACCGACATATTATATTACCGTAATCCGGGTTCTTCCGAATCAAAGAACGTTTGTCCTCCAAATCGAGTGCGCTAACTCTGACAGGCGACTTACGCTTTGGGTCAAAATGCTCATTTTGCGTCGCACCAAGCTCTGCTGCTATTTCATCTGCCAAGTATACGCCCAACTCATTTGAGCAGGTAAGTCCTGGAGTTTTGACTCCTACAAGGCTGATAAACGTTCTTTCATTGGATTTAAGAATACAAAAATCGTTGACACTTCTGTCTTCTGTCACCCATGATCCATTATTTTCCTGCTTTAACATATATGGATTGGGTCTGACTGCACCGAAGGCGTTTATCATCTGCTCCATTGGCAGAGTCGGGATGACCTCAGACACAAGTTCTTTGAGCATCTCAATCCCTTCACCGGAAGTAGCATAGAATTCAGAATTCGGGATTGCCTCTCTTTCATAGCGCTCTTCATGGCTTTGGCTTTTAGCCTTTTCTTTTGTTTCTTTTTCCACTTCAACCAGCTTACGCTCTGTCGGCCCAACAAGTATATTCCCATCCACAGTCGGAACAAGGGTCAGCCCCTTGCCTTTTTCCTCAGGCTCATGGAATATAACATGTTTGATATGCCCAGCGGCGATTGTGTCCAGGATTATATAGTCACCGGCTGTTGGAATAATTCTTACGGTTGGTGCAGAGACCATTTCAAGCACACTGTCCGCACTCATTCCAGCACAGTTGATTATTGATTTCGTTAGATATGTTTCGTTATTCGTTGTGATTTCGTATGCAACATATGGCAAGCGACCGAGGGTGGTCGCTTTTGCAGGGATGGTATTGATTTTTAACACTTCAGTGTTCAGCTTTATTTCAACGCCATTTTGAGCGGCATTTTCTGCTGCTGCAAGGCAGAGTTCCCAGGGCATAACCGTTCCGGTGTCGGGCACAAAAAGACCCGAATATACATCTTTTGCTATGTTCGGCTCCAGAGCCAGGACTTCCTGATTTGTGAGCTTTTTCATTCCGAGCACACCATTTCTGATTCCCTGCTCAAATTTTTTGTTAAGCACTTCGTTCCCACGTTCACCAAAAGAAATCATAATGGAGCCACATTTTGAATAACGAACGCCAAGCTCATCACAGAGCCTTGAAAAATCCTGAGAGGCACTTACACACAATGTTGTTTTCAGTGAACCAGACTTGTTGTCGCAGCCGCTATAAACAATCGCTGTGTTGGCACGACTGATACCAGTACATAAATCCTCACGCTTTTCGAGCAGTGCAACTTTAAGATTATAGCGCCGAAGATTTCGAGCGGCAAAGCAACCCAAAAGCCCCCCGCCTATGACAATAACATCATATGTGTGCATGATTACCTCATTGAATATAAAGTGATTAAAATATTTCGCGCAACGTCCCGGGGTTCTCCAACTCATAACCACCGAGATTATCCAGTCTTTTCTTAAATGCACTTGACTTTAACACATCAATCAGTTTCTGCACCATAGGGAGTTCCCATGCATGTTCCGGAATTAACAAGTCGTATTGTTCCTCACAGACTGGGATAAAATCAAGATTATAGAGTTTGGCCGCCGAGAAAACACCGAGTCCTGCATCAGCCGAATCCGCTGCAATCAATGCCGCAACGGAGGTATGCGTAAACTCTTCCCTGTCATATCCGTATATTTTCGATGTATCTATGCCGTCTTTACTGCAAAGGTAGTCAATTAAAATACGCGTTCCAGAGCCTTTTTGCCTGTTGACATAGCGAAGCTCCTGTTGTGCAAGTCCGGCTATTCCGGTAATTCCCTTAGGATTTCCTTTTTGCACAATGATACCTTGGGTTCGTTTGACACATTCAACAAGCCTGACCCCGCCGTTTGGTAATAGTTTTCGAATAAACGCACTGTTATACTCCCCTGTTTCTACATCCAAAAGGTGCGTTCCGGCAACATGAGCTTCGCCCCTGCGAATTGCCATGAGTCCTCCCATGCTTCCTACATGTGCAGAACCCATAGAAACATCCCCATATTCTATCCGTAAAAGTTCTGCCAATTCATCCAGCAAAGGGTCATGGCTGCCAATCACGACAAGGCTGTTCTTCAGCTCCGCTTCCGGGCGAAGCAGTCTCACAGCTACTGTCGATCCACTCTCAAACCCCTCAACACCTTGAGGAACTTCGATTATTCCATCGGCTTTCATGAATGACGTAACTACACCGCTACCGCGACTCAGCGGAGAGGCAATGAGCCTTTCACCCACATAACCCATACGTACACGGACAAACTCCTGATATTTCAGTGTTGAAACAACTGATTTTGACAAAACCGCATCTGTATATCTTGCTGCATCGTAACCGGACTTGCACAAAAATTCGATAATAGGACGAAGCAACTGCTCAATAACAATAATGCCCGAAACAGGATACCCCGGGACTCCAAGAATCGGCTTATCTTTACTGTATCCCAAAATTGCAGGTTTACCCGGTTTGATTGCCAGACCATGATGCAGCACTGTTCCAACGCTCGCAATAGCGTCTGCGGCAAAATCCTCACTGCCTGCCGAAGAGCCTGCGTTTAGAATAACAACATCACATTGTTTGAGCGCTGCCACCAGTGCCTCGCATATTTTTTCGAGGTTATCTGTAACGATTGGGAAAATCACCGTCTCCGCTCCCCAATCTTTCAACATTGCCGAAAATATCGCCGAGTTGAATTCCAAGATGTCTCCCTCTTTCGGATCAGATGTAGGGGGGACTATCTCGTCACCGGTTGGTATAATGCCTACTATAGGACGTTTGATGACAGAAATCTCTGTAACCCCACCGGCAATCATTGCACCCAGAGCCGAAGGTGTCACTTTCGAATAAGACAGCATGATTATCTCACCGGCACAAATATCCTCACCTATCTGCCTTATGTGCTGCCATGGTGCAGCAGCCTGATAGAGATTGACAGTTCCGTCGCCTGCTTCTATCACATCTTCTATCATTATGACAGCATCACATCCCCCAGGCAGAGGGTCTCCTGTGTTAAGCTGTTTATATTGCTCTTCAGCTAGTGTCACAGGCGTTGTCTCACTGGCGCCAAATGTCAGTTTTGCATCAAGTGCTATGCCATCCATGGCACTGGCATTATAATGTGGTGCGCAAATCCGCGCATAGACCGGCGCTGCAGTTATCCTTCCTGCGGCTTCTTGCACCGGTATCGTCTCTGTTTTTAGTCCCATGCCATTTTGCATCAGGGTTTCCATATAATCCTGTTGAGCCCTATCCAATGGAACATTTTTCAAATATTTGAACAGTTCAATCTCCTCCTGTCTACAGCGCACATTGTGCTACCCTGCAGATTTATTTTACCATAATACGATATCAACCAAAGCCCCAGCCGGTATGCCCTCACTGTCTCTGGGAATGCAAATATGCCCATCTGTATATTTGAGCCCGGCAATAAGACCCGATTTGCCACGAACAGGTTTCGCTGCCCCGTCATCTCCAATGATAACAGCCAGATATTCTTCCCTGCCATGATTAGACGACACTGCTTCGCTTATGATAGCCGGGATAATCCTCCGTTTTACAGCAGCCCCCATAAGTCCGGAAACCAAAGGTCGGACAAACAGCTCAGCGACCATATATGCAGCGACAGGATGCCCCGGCAAGCCAAAAACCGGCTTACCTTCAACCAACCCAAATATTGTTGGTTTTCCAGGTTTCACCGCAATTCCGTGGAAAAGCAACTCCCCCACAGATTCAACTACATGGGCTGTCAAGTCTCTCAAGCCTGCCGATGAACCTCCTGATATAAGCACCACATCACATTCAGAAACAGCATACTTAACAGCATCTGTAAGCGGCCTCTCCTCATCTCGAATGATTCCATAGTTTATAGCCACGCCACCAAACTGTTCTGCTGCAGCAACTAACAGGGTTGTGTTCACATCGCGTATTTGCCCACGTCCTGGCTTTTGCGAGAGTTCAACCAACTCATCACCGGTCGAAATCACTCCTATTACCGGCTTTTTCATTACACCAACTTCACAACTTCCCAGTGCCGACAAAATTCCGAGGTCATGCGCAGTAAGCATAGTTCCTGCTTTAAGGACTATATCACCTGACGATACATCATCACCCTTGAAGATTATATTATTCCCCGGCGCAGCTGGCCGCATAATACCTATTAGGCCCCCACCATAATCTTCTGTATGCTCAACCATAACAACAGCATCGGCACCTTCCGGCAAATCTCCTCCAGTCGAAACTGCCACACATGTGTCTGGTTTTATTTCATTATTCGAAGCTGCGCCCATAAGCACTTCTCCAGCCAGGGTCAGTACCGCTGGCATAGACTCACTGCAACCGAAAGTATCTTTGGCTAATACCGCATAACCATCAACAGTTGATCGGTCAAATCCCGGAACATGCTCTATCGCAACAAGATCACTGCTCAAAACACGCCCAAGGCTATTGTTTATCGGCACTTTTTCTATTTGCGTTCGGTGGGCTTTATAGGTCTCGCCAATTATCCCGAGCGCTTCTTTTGGTGTCTTAACCTCTAACAACTCAATCACCATCCCTGCAATATACAATATATTACCATTTATTACAGGAAAAACAACTTTTTTTTACCACATTTAGTTGACAAGCATAAATAGAAATATTAGACTGTCAGCAGAACACCGACAGGAGGTGAGCAAAGCACTTTCAAGTAAAATCATTGAATATTTAAAAATATGCGAGGAGGGTTTTTTAATGATAAAAACCAAGCTTAGTTTTAAAAGAATTGCTGCGTTTCTTTTATGCCTGTTAATGATGTTCACGATAGTCACATTTTCGCCTTTTGACGCAACTGCATCCGATTTGCCAGCTCCGTCTAATTTTGCTTATAGCGCCGGGATTTTTTCGTGGCTACATCCCGGAGCACTCGACCTAACAGTCAGTTTTGACATTCGCAATGATGCTGGTGTAACGTTGTGGGCTGGACCGCTTCGCAATGTTGCTATCAGCGAACTCTCGCTCAACGTGCTGCAATTTGATTGGTTTCAACAAAACTTACCATCGTTTAATGCGCATGTTGTTGCCCGCAGAGCGCTTGCGGGAGCATCCCCGGTAATTTCTCTACCGAGTAATACCGTACCTGTCAGCCCCAGACTGGATTCAGGTTTAGACCAAATCCTTTCGCTGACTGATGGATCAAGGCTGAGCTGGGTTCCAAGAGTTCCGCAAGCCATGCCTTCAGGGATTATTTACCGAATCTATGTAAACGATGTCCTCAGGCACACACAGATTGACGCTACCACATTCGATCTGGCAGGACTCAATCTACCGGCCGGAACACCGCATAATGTCCGTGTAAGAGCCGTAAACCCCAGCTCTTTTGCAGTTTCAGAATTAAGCAACATACTTCAATTTTTTCCGGCGGGTCAAGCTTTTCCTATCACCGTAACTTGGCAAGGTAACGGCTCAGTTTCTCAAAGCACAGCTGCCGCCGCACCAGGTACAACTGTTACGCTGACTGCTACCCCAGGTCAGGGTGCTACTTTCAGTCGCTGGGAAGTACTGGCAGGCAATGTTGTAATTGAAAACAACTGGCCACAAGTGCAGTTTATCATGCCCTCCCACGCTGTTTCTTTCAGAGCACAATTTGACCAGGGTAATCAAGTGAGTGTTATCCGAAACGATGATTCTATGGGCACAGCAGTCGCAAATGTAGTTGCAGCAATGCCAGGGACAGTAGTGCAATTGTCCGCAACTCCGGTAACAGGAGCCAGGTTCGTGCGTTGGGAAGTTGCTTCCGGCACTTTCGTAATCAACAACCCTGACTCACTAAACGCCTCATTCGTAATGCCGGACTCGGCCATAACTGTAAGAGCCGTTTTTGAATCAGGTTTTGGTATCACCGCAGGAAATCTGGGTCAAGTCGCGTTGCAACACACTCAGGTAGCGGGGGACGTCACGCTTGACTTGCCTGTTACTAAAGTTTCCGAAATCATAAATGCAACCTCTGGAGGCGTGGCCATTTTTGATTTGACCCGCATTACATCAGTAGAAACAGTTACAATGTCAAGGATTGCAATGAATCAACTGGCAAATGCAAATCTTGGCGTTGAGTTTAGGATGGCTCAGGGACTCATTAGCCTAAGCCGCGATACAATCGCATCGCTCGTGGCACAGTCACTGGGTGCAAATGTTTCTGTTTCGCTGTATAATGTCGGCCGAGCTGGGCTTTCTGCCGCGCAGCAGGGAGTCTTGTCCTCACCTGATATGGTATACAGATTCAGACTCACATCTGTCGGACAAGTTATCACTAACTTTGACGGTGTTGTAACCGTTACTTTACCATATACCGGACAACTCCCCGTTGCAGTCTGGCGTCTATATGATTATGGGCATCTGGAAATTCAGGCCAGCACGCATAATGTCGCTGCCCAGACCGTTACTTTCCAGCCAACCTTCCCATTCCTATATGTAATCGGACACCAACAAACTACGCAGCCACCGCAGCCACCACAGCCACCACAGCCACCACAACCGCCAATCCAACCTCCGGGACAAAATCCATTTACAGATATCCACCCCAATCAGTGGTTTTATGATGATGTGGTTTTCGTTTATGCTAACAATCTGATGGGGCCAACAGCTCTGAATCCCATGGTTTTCAGCCCAAATGCAAACCTCAGCAGGGCAATGCTTGTCACGATACTGCATCGCCGCGAAGGCACACCGGAGCCTACATCGAATGTCAATCCATTTAGTGATGTCCCCGCAGGGCAATGGTTTACAAACGCCATTATATGGGCTGCCGAAAACAATATTGTCGGAGGCGTAGGCGGCGGCAGGTTTGCTCCAAATCAAAACATCACACGTCAAGAAATTGCCGTAATTCTTATGCGGTATGCCGATCACATCGGCGCTACACTGCCGCATGTTGCAACCTACGTACCTTTTTCTGACGAAGCCAACATAGGCAACTTTGCAAGAGCTGCAGTCCAAAGCGCTGTCGAGGGTGGCGTTATAGGAGGCATGGGCGATGGCCGATTTGCACCGCTCGAAAACGCAACAAGAGCACAAGCCGCAGCTATGCTGCGCAGGTTTGTTACTGCTATCGCACTGGGGTAACTCCGTTCGAATAATCATAAATCATAACATAATAGACTTAGGGCGGCATATGCCGCCCTAAGTCTATTATAATTACATTAGCTATAGATTCTGACAGTCTGAGTTGCCGAATCCCAGTTGACCAAAGCATTAAAACTCTCCGCCACAGCGCGTATAGGCACGAAGGTCGAAGACCCAACAAAAGTTAACGGAACTCCAAGAGGTATTTCCTCGCCATTTCTTATGAGCACATCACTTGACGCACGCATTGAAACCGTTATATTTCCGCGCACAGCTGTGACTGTTTGAGTCTGTTGATTCCAGTTTACCTCAGCGCCCAATGCCGTAAAAATCGCTCTCATAGGTACCAAAACAGTTCCTGAATGGTGGAGCATAGGATTTAGTCCCGCATCAAACGCCAATCGCTCTCCATCTGCAAAAACGCTAATCTCATCACCTTGCGTTCCGGGAGCTGCCGGCTCAGCACCAATCCGCACATCATCCATGATTCTCACAGGTGAAAATCTGTTTATATTAGAGCCATCACCCAGTTGACCGCGATGATTCAGACCCCAAGCCCACAAGCTGCCATCATCCTTAACAGCAAGCGTGTGCTTATCCCCAGCAGCAATTTCCGCAATGCCTTCTGCAACTCTTATGGGTATATTGCTGTTAATCGTCGCTCCATTACCAAATTGCCCTCTGTCATTTTGTCCCCACACCCATAAGCTCCCGTCTGTTTTTATGGCCAGTGTATGATTCCCGCTTACAGCGATTGTTTGCACATCATCTTTAAGTTTGAGTGGATCCCGACTACTTACCCTGTTGCCATTTCCAAACTGCCCACGGTCATTTTGCCCCATAGCCCAAAGCGTTCCATCAGTCTTTATGACCATGGCATAGGAGTCTCCGGCATAAACTGCGGCAACATCATCCATAATCTTTATCGGTCGGCGGCTGTTCGTTGTGGTTCCGTTGCCAAACTGTCCTCTATCATTTTGTCCCCATGCCCAAAGGCTATTGTCACTTCTGATTACCATTGTAAACATATTGCCCGCTGAGACAGAAATCACGTCATCCATTACTCTTACAGGAGCATGTCTGCTGGTGGTTGTCTCGTCGCCCAGCTGACCTGAGATATTGTCACCCCAAGCCCAGAGACTACCGTCACTTGTGATTGCCAAAGAATGCAACCAAATTGGCGGCGTGGGGCCTCCCCCGGCAAGCCCGTCCTCGGTGCGTTTCCACCCTGCTGCTACATAAATCACATCTTCCATAATTCTGACCGGTGCGCGTTTGTTAACGGTGGTGCCGTCACCCAGTTGGCCTCTGTCATTTTGTCCCCATGCCCAAAGGCTACCATCTTCTCTAATCGCCAAATTATACCTATCTCCGGCAGAAACCATAACAATATTGTCCATAATTCTGACCGGAGTGCGCCTGCTGATTAGTGTATTGTCTCCAAGCTGACCCTGACTGTTATCGCCCCAAGCCCAAAGCGTACCATTTGCATCAATTACCAACGAATGTGCGCTGCCTGCACTCACGGAAGTTCGTATCGCTCCACCGGCAGCCAATGCGCCCGGCATCGTCGAAACCACAGACAACATCATTAATAATGCAAATACCAACCATGTTGTTTTCTTAATAATTCTCATAAATAATCTCCTACTGTAAAGTATAAATTTCACATTCGATTCTAAAACTACCCAAACTTAATCTCTCACACCAATTGGCCCTTGTGCCAGAATCTTTTCCAAAACAGAAACATTCTCCATTTCTCCATACTCAGGAACAAGCTTATGTAGCATATCAACGATTTTGTCTCTATCATTGTTCTCAGCAAACGGCTTAAGCACATGAAGCGCTTCAAATAAATAATCTGGCGATATCTTTATCGGAGAGCCAATAAAGACTTTTTGATTCTCAGTCCTGTTCAAACCTTCCTCATCCATAAGCAGCTCTTCATACAGCTTCTCGCCCGGACGCAGTCCAACAAACTTAATTCCGATGTCTCTGTAAGGTTCGTAACCCGAAAGCCTTATGAGCGACTCTGCAAGATCAAGTATTTTCACCGGCTCACCCATATCAAGCACAAAAATCTCACCACCACGCGCTATTTCCCCCGCAATCAATACGAGACTGACTGCTTCGGAAATAGTCATGAAGTAGCGAATGATATCCGGATGCGTCACCGTCACAGGCCCGCCCGCTGCGATTTGGTCTTTAAATAATGGGATTACCGAACCATCCGATCCCAGAACATTGCCGAACCGAACTGCGACAAAATCGGTTTTGCTCACCTGCCCCATAGACTGTATAATCATCTCGCAGACACGCTTGGTTGCACCCATAACGTTGATTGGGTTTACCGCTTTATCGGTCGAAATCATTACAAAACGCAAAACATCATGCCTATCCGCACAACGCGCTACACTTAGAGTGCCGAAAATATTGTTTTTCACAGCCTCTTCCGGAGCCGATTCCATCAGCGGCACATGCTTGTGTGCCGCAGCATGATACACAACCTCAGGACGATAGCGCTCAAAAATCAAATCCATCTTATTTTCATCCCGCACTGAGGCCACTTCTGCGTGCAGTTGGATGCTCTTTCTTCTGCCCCGCGTCCTGAGCAGCTCTTGCTGAATGTCATAGAGGTTATTCTCGCTAATGTCTATCATAACCAAACACTTTGGCCTCTGTATCATTACTTGGCGGCAGAGCTCAGATCCAATGGAGCCTCCGGCGCCCGTCACCATGACGACCTTACCCTCTAAATAATCCGACTTCTGCCCTCTAACATCGACAACATCACGCCCAAGCAAGTCGTCAATACTCACATCGGTTATCTGCGCAACGATTGAAGTCGCATCTGTTACAAAGGTATATAAATCCGGAACCTTCTTGAGCTGACATTTTGTCTTAGCACATATGTTTGTTATCCTGCTTTTTTGCGCATTTGACGCTGCCGGAATCGCTAAAATTATTATATCAATACCATGTTTGCTCACCAGCTTAGGTATTTCCTCCGTTGATCCTTCCACCCTAATCCGCTGTATTTTTCTGCCAATTTTGTTAATATCATCATCCGCAAAGCAAATAACATCAAAACGTTGCTTGGGTTCACGGTAAAGATCTAACAAAACTGCATTGCCGGTTTCTCCCGCTCCAACAATCATAACTTTCTTTGTTCCTGCCGACGTTTTACGGCCGATTCGGGTCATGCGGTACGCTCTGTATGCCATACGCAAAAATAGTGTACTTATTCCCGCCATCATTGACGATAGAAAATATACGGTAATTGGAACTCTAACCGAAACCACAGGTGGTTGCAGCCAAAACCATGTTACTCCAACAAAAACACCGGCCGCCACAAGTGTCGCCAGCAAGCATTTTATGAATTCATGTGCCTCTGCATACCGCCAAAGACTACCATACATTCCAAATATAAGAAACACGATTAGAAATATAATGATAAAGCTCGCCGCACTCAACGTCAGGGTCAAGAAATAGTCTGCGAGTTCTATCCTGCGCATCAAGATAACCCACGACCCCAAATAACTCAGTGATATCAGCAAAAAATCCGCAAGCATCAAAAGAACTTTGCGGTGGCGTGTTTTCGAACCTATACTACCCAATATGCTTAAACTCATTATTATTTCAATTGCCAACTTTCAGTTAAAGTGAAGGCATACTCCATATTATTCTAATCCTTAGGCCGCCGGGAGTCGAACTCGTTGATTGTATCAGAAAAATAGGGGTTTTACAAGCCGGGAGGTTTCAAAGACGGTGTCAAGTTGTTCTGGGTAAATCCACGCTAAAAAGTTTAGCTGACGTTTCTTAGTTTACCCAAAGCATCTAAAGCGACTTTGGATCCGGTAGTTTTACCGGATATTTTGTTATCATA